>JARFQX010001040.1 GCA_029287555.1 Rubripirellula sp.
GGGGTTGATTCGTGGCTCACTCACTCTTGGCATGACGCGTGGGTTTGAGGGTTATCGTTTGCAACGAATGGACACGTATCTTCACGAAGCGGCTGCATGATCTTCGTGCGCATTGGTGTGAATTCGTGGCTCACTCACTCTTGGCTTGACGCGTCGTGATGAGCGATGTTGATTGCCACGAATGGACACGGATCTTCACGAAGCGGCTTGCATGATCTTCGTGTGCATTCGAGTGGAACTGTGGCCCATCCGCTATTGATCGGCGATCTCCGGAGTGATTCCGAACAATTCCGTGAACTCGAGCATCAGTCGCTCCGCAGCATTCAAACTGGCACGCTCGTAAACAACCGTTCTTGCCAAGCCCGGTTTGTCGGTGATCAGTCCATCGACCCCTCGGCCGATCATCGTCGCCATGGTGACAGGGTCATTGACCGTCCAAACGAAGACTTTCTTTCCCTGTTCATGAGTCTTGCGAACCATCGAGCGGGTCGCGAAGTTGGCGTTGATAGCGAGAAAGTCGGCTTCCAGATTGGCTCGATTGCCGACCAACACCGATAGCAGCAAGCCTGCTTCGCAATCGGGACGAAGCGATTTCATCTTCTTGACCGACTCGTTCTTAAGCGACATGAAAATCACTTGATCACTCATCTCGTGTGATTCCACAAGATCAATGACTCGTTGTTCCAGCTGCTGGTCGTGACCGTAGTACTTGAGCTCAATGTTGACCCCGGCTTTGCCTTTGCACATTTTTAATACTTGCGCGAGGGTGGGAACACGCTCCGTTTTGAAATCGTCTCCGAAACGGCTGCCGACATCGATCTCGCTCAATTCTTCGGCGTCCACTTCCCAGATTTTCCGGTTCAAGCCTGCTAGCTTCATGAAGTCGCTGTCGTGGAAGACGACCACTTCGCCATCGGCGGTTTCCTGGACATCGATCTCGACCCAGTCGGCGTTTTGATCGATCGCCGCGCGCACCGCGGCGAGCGTATTTTCCGGCGCGAATGCCGAGGCACCTCGATGCGCGATGATCTCGATGTTGTTGTCAAGCCGCATGTCTCTGGCACTCCACCATCCAACCAGGGCGGCGAGCAGAATGCACGCAATTGCGGCGGCGGCAATACGAAACGTGGTGATCCGAATTTGAGCTTCGCTGCGATCGGAGGTCAGATGCCAAAGACGCGTGATCTTGTCCTCCTCGGGATTCCCAAACTGACGGTAACTGTGGAACAACAGCGACGCGAAGGTGGTGGTCCCGATCAAGTTGATGATCAGGTTGATCAAGCCGCTGACCAACAACACGCTGCCGATCGCAAATGTCAGAAAACTGAGCGATGTGTACGGCCGGTCAACAATGGCGCGCCCGATCATCAGCACACCGCCCGTGACAACGCTCGAGAGCACGAACATGGTGACCGCCCACAAGGTGATGGCCATCAACAGCCTCCAGCGCGAGCCTCGTGTCCGCTCGACACTCAGTCGTAAGGCTTGCCGTGGCGGAATGTCCTCGAACAGGACAAGGGGCAGGGCCAGTAGCCAACCCGAAGCCGCATAGATCAACGCGGTGGCGAGTGCGAGCGCCAACACCACTCCCACCAACAGCGCCCGGCGAAAGACCGGAGGCCGCTGTTGCAGGTAATAGTTGATGTCGAATTCAGTCAACCAGGACCAGTAAACGAGTGCCGCAATCGCCAGAAAGGGGGCCGCGATCAACAGTGTCTTGACGACGATTCTGGCGGTCAATCGCAGCACTGGCCACGCATTGAAGGCAGCAAAACGCACGGCATTGAGGACTGGGTACGTCTTGCCCGGTCCCGACCCGAGCACCCCAATCAGCGCCGCCATCTCCAAAGCCACGATCGCCAGCCACATCGCCCCCACCAGGACCGCGCAAACTAGTCCCAGCGGCGTCAAAAGAAAATGCAGAAGATCGACGTCGGCCAGCAGGTTCTGCCCGGAAAGCGATATAAACCCTCGAAACGCCAAGGCGACCAGCGGCGTCAACGCCACCACCGCAATCAGCTTGAATAGCAGGTCGGTGAGGAAGAGCGGCTGCCAACGACGACCGAGATCCTCCAAAGCATGGCGAAGCAGATCAAGCATTGTGAGCCAACGGGGTTGTGGTCTGTCTTTCGCTAACGCTTCGGTTTTCGAGCACGCAAGCCTCCAGAGGGCCGGACTCTTTCCCGACCCCGTCTGATCTGCAGACGCTTTACTGCTTGGTGAAGTTCAACGGTGGACTCCCTTGCGTATCGCCAACCATGTAGAAGTCCAGCTTGTTGCTACCCTGCGGAACGATTTGGGCGACCATGACCCCCTCATCGTTCATCTGCATGGCCAGCACGCCGTCTTCATCGACCTCCCAGACTCCGGTCACACTCTCCGATGTGTCGCCTTGGGTGTAGGTCCACGAAAACGTTCCGTCGTCCTTCAGGTCCATTTCGAACTGACGTCCTTCACGATCAGCCTTCCAGGTACCTTTGAGCTGATCACTGTTGACCGGGGAAGAAGGCTTCGGTGGCTCAATCTCCTTGGGCATTTCGGGAAGTTTCGCCGCGGGATCGACACCGAGCAGCATCTCGATGGCAACGGGGTCCTTCGGCGTTAATTTGACCAAACGCTTCAGTTGGCTGGCGGCCGCATCGTCGTGCCCCGCAGTGACGTACTGGTACGACAACACGAGCAGTCCGGCGGTGTCATCCGGATTCTTGCCAACGTAGGTCTCCAACTCGCGAAGCTGCTGGGTGTAGGTGGACACGTCGGGATAGAGTCCGATCATGGTCGTCCAGTCCCAACCAGGCCCAACGCTGAGCACGGCATAGAGCGTTGCCGCGGCGTCCTGGTACTGGCCCATGGCAAAGAGCGTCAACGCTCGGAACTCGTGGATCACGGCGTCATAAGGATTCTCCTTGAGCGCCTCGTCGGTCGATTTCAGCGCCGCTTGGTAGTCCCCGTCGTAGAACTCTTGGCGGGCGGTGTCGAAAGCGGTCAGCGATTCGACGGGGACTTCGGCGATCGGCGCTGCGGCGGGGTCTCCACCGAGCGATTGTTCGCCCGGCGCCAGGACAATCGGCTGAGAGTAATCGTAGACGCTGTTGTCCACATACACCGTTCCGGCTGCGTATGGGTTGTAGTAGTTGTTGTAGCCGAAAGCCCAACCCACGCGATTGATCGCCCAGGTCGTCAGTCCAAAGGTGGAAAGGTAGGGATAGCGGTCCCACCAATAACCCCAACAGTACGGCGGACGCCAAGGTCGGTGCCACCAACCATGATGCCAATGTCCATGGTGGCCATACCAGCGATCGTGCCAGCCGTGTCCGTATCCGGGCCTCCCCGGGCGATAACCCGGGCGTCCAGGTCGGTAACCGGGCAGTCCAGGTCGGTA
>JARFQX010000021.1 GCA_029287555.1 Rubripirellula sp.
GAATTGGTGCGTCCGGAAGGGAACCCCTGGCTAGCGCGAACGCGGATCACGGGACTCGATTTCGCGGACGACGGCAAGGCGCTGGTCACCTGCACCTGGGATGGGGACGTCTGGCGAGTGGATGGTTTGGAATCGATCGGCCAGACGGAGCAAGTACTCCGTTGGCGAAGGATTGCAACGGGTCTGTTCCAGCCGCTGGGAATCCTTTGGGAAGCGGATCGCGTGATGGTGACCTGCCGCGACCAATTGGTGGCGCTGCATGATCGCAACAACGACGGAGAGATGGATCATTACGAGTGCTTCAACAGTGATCACCAGGTCACCGAACACTTCCATGAATTCGCGATGGGCCTCCAACGCGATGCACAGGGCCGTTACTACTACGCTAAAAGTGCTCGTCACGCTTTGACGGCGGTCGTTCCTCATCACGGCACGCTGCTGAGAGTTTCAAGCGACGGCAGCCGGACCGATATCGTGGCGACCGGTTTCCGAGCTGCCAACGGTGTTTGCTTGAACGAGGACGGATCGTTCATCGTGACGGACCAGGAAGGACACTGGAATCCGAAGAATCGCATCAACTGGGTTCGCCCAGGCGGCTTCTACGGCAACATGTACGGGTACCACGATGTGACCGACACCAGCGATGAGGCAATGGAGCAGCCGCTTTGCTGGATCACCAATGAATTCGACCGATCGCCGGCTGAGTTGCTTTGGGCCGATACCGACCGCTGGGGTCCGCTTAACGGAAGTCTTCTCAATCTGTCCTACGGTTACGGACGGATCTACGTCGTACCCCACGAATTCGCGGGCCAAGACGCCCAAACGGCAGGGGTCTCCGCCGCGTCGCTTCAGCCTCAGGGGGGCATGTGCCAACTGCCGATACCGGACCTTCCCACCGGGATGATTCGCGGTCGCTTTTCGCCGCTCGATGGCCAGCTCTACCTGGGTGGACTCTTCTCGTGGGCGGGTAGTCGCCAGGACCAGGAGGGCGGCCTGTTCCGCGTCCAGTACCGCGGCGGCCGGGTCAACATGCCGGTGGAACTTCATGCCACCAAGGACCGAATCGAGATCACCTTTTCGGATCCACTCGACCGCAAGGCGTCTGCCGAAACCGATCGTTATTCAGTTCGCGTGTGGGACTTGAAGCGGACGAAGCAATATGGCTCGGAGCACTACAACGAACGAGAGTTGAAAGTCGAGCGGGCGGAACTCGCCGAAGACGGAAGAACCGTGCGATTGGCCCTTCCCGATCTGCAACCAACCTGGGGAATGGGAATCGTCTGCCGGTTGAAGGGGAGCGACGACGCGGAATTCCGGCGAGTCATTCACAACACGGTTCATTTCCTCGCCCCGCGTTAGACTTGTCTCTACAATATAAGCGTAGGGATGTCTGCCCGATCGCTTTGCAGACGTGACCGATCTCACTGAATGAAGAAGAAAGGATGACTCGCATGCAGATCTCGCGACGACAGGCGATGTGGACCGGAGCGACGGTTTCGACTTCGGCGTTTCTTGCAGCCAAGCATTTGTTGGCTCAGCAGAATTCCGATTTTCAGTTGCGGTACATGCTCGCTTCCTGCATGTACGGCTACACCGACGTCGTCGAGATCCTGCCCGAAGTCGCGCGATCGGGTGCCTCGGCGATCGATCTTTGGCCGAAGGTGCACGGCAGCCAGCGAGAACAGATTGACGAAATGGGCGAGTCGCGGTTTGCGGCGTTGCTGCGACAATGGGGCGTCGAACTCGGCTGCCTGACTCAGTACAAGCTTGGGCCATTCGCCCTTCAGGACGAGATGCGACTGGCCGCGCGACTTGGCTGCCGCACCATCGTCAGCGGGGCTAAAGGCCCGAGAGGTTTACAGGGCAAGGAACTGAAGAGTGCGGTTTCTGATTTCATCGAGCAGATGAAACCGCATCTTGCCGTGGCGGAAGAAAACGGTGTCACGATTGCGATCGAGAATCACGCCAACAATCTGATGGAGTCGACCGAGGCGCTGAAATGGTTCGCCGAGCAGCGTCCATCGCCTCATTTGGCGATCGCCCTGGCCCCCTATCACTTGCCACAGGATGCGGAACTCCTGGCGAATCTGATTCGCGATCTTGGGGATTCGATCGCGGTCTTCTACGCCTGGCAACATGGCAGGGGAGCCGTCGAATCACTCTCTCCCGCCGAGCAGCGTCTGCAGATGCCGGGACGGGGCGAACTCGATTTCACCCCAATCCTGGCAGCACTTCACGACGTTGGCTATCAGGGCTGGACGGAGATCTTCATGCATCCGGGAAAACGGGGCACGCCGATCATGGACTCGACCGCCGCGGTGACCGACCAGATCAATCGTTCGCGTGACTACCTGAAACAGTGTCTCGCCACGGTCAAAGAGGATCCTGCTGCGGCCAAGCAGGCACGCAACAATGCTTCCGAAAAAGGGAAAGAAATGGACAACCAATCCGAGCTCGGGCAAGAAACCATCGCAGGCGAATACAACCGGCTCAATGAAAAAGAAGCCTACGTGATCTTGCACCAAGGCACCGAACCCCCGGGACCGGGCGGGTACACGATGACGAAGGACCCCGGCACCTATATTTGTCGCCAGTGCAACGCCATCCTGTACCGCTCGGAGGACAAGTTCGAGAGTCATTGCGGTTGGCCGAGCTTCGACGATGAGATCGAGGGAGCGGTGACGCGCCGCCGTGATCCCGACGGCTATCGAGTCGAAATCATTTGCTCGAATTGTGGCGGCCATCTCGGCCACGTCTTCCAGGGCGAGGGCTTCACTGCGAAGAACACGCGTCACTGCGTCAATTCAATCTCGATGCGGTTCATCAAGAAAGGCGGTGAAATCCCCCCGATGATCGTCAAGAAAAAGGAATGATGGCCGCTTTGGATCGGTCACGTCGGGGCAATGCGTGAATTATCATGATGCGGTCGTGATCGCCACTATTCCGCCCTCGAGAGCCTCGTCGTGCCCCGTGTCCTTGTCACCGCATTTGAGCCATACGATCGCTGGCCCGAAAACTCCAGCTGGTTGGCTCTGTCTGATTTGACCCGTTGGTATGACGGCGACATCGACCTGACGACGCGGCGTTATCCGGTCGATCTGACACGGATGAGCGAATTGCTGCGACAGGATATGCAGTCCAACTTCGATCTTGGGGTGCACCTTGGCCAGTCGCCTGGATCCACGTCGATTCGACTGGAGGCGGTTGGCCTGAATGTTCGCAGTGACGGCTCCCCGCTGGTTCCAAGCGCACCGGAAGCCTACCGTTGCCGACTGGATCTT
>JARFQX010000097.1 GCA_029287555.1 Rubripirellula sp.
GATCCTGGATGCGGAGCCCTGAATTCCGGGATCCGCAGCGGAGGCCTCGTTCGCGGCCAATTCGTTTGCGGCGAATCCGTCACGGTCGAGCAGATTCGCCAGCGCGGCGGTGCCAATCCCGGTCGCCGTCCGACCAAAAAAGTTTCGACGGGTGATGTGGAGTCGGTTCTGCTGCAGTGGATTCATTCTCTTTCGTCCACGGACTCATCGGATTCGATAGGTGAGCCGATCGGTCATTCGCGATTCAAGGTTTCATCGAGGTTCAAGACTGCCAAACAAAGGGCCGTCCAAGCAGCATGTTCGAGCGGGTCAAGTGAGTCATCGCGAGGCGACTCTCCAACATCCAGCAGCAATCGAGCTTGCTGAGGGTGTTCGCCAAACTCGTCTCGCGAACGCTGAAGTCCGCGCAGCAGGATCACTTCCTCGCGATCGCTCGGCGGGCGTCCCAAGACGCGGCGCATGACTCGCTCGAGCACCTGAGACTCGTCCCCCGCGACGGGTCCCGCAACGCCGCTGGCGGCCAAAACGCTCTCCGCCAGGACCCGAGCCGCTTCGACGTAGGCGACTCCATTGAACGTCTGCAGGGCGTGCAGGGGCGTATTGGTCCGACTTACCTTGACGGTGCAAGTCTGCCGCGAGGCACTGTCAAAGAACATCGTCGGCGCGATGATCCGTCTCCAAAACACGTACAAACTGCGGCGGTAGAGCGCTTCTCCCTTATCCCGCTGGTAAGTCTTCTTCCCAAAGGAGGCTTCCTCCCAGACACCGGGCGGTTGATACGTATTGACGGCGGGGCCACCACGATGGGGCGACAACAAACCACTGACAAACAACGCTTGATCCCGCAGCATCCAAGAGGGCATGCGAAATCGGGCGCCGCGCGCCAGCAGGCGGTTTTCGGGATCCGATTGGTAAGCCTCATCGTCAAGCACCTGAGAGCTTTGACGATACGTGTGGCTGGTAACCATCAATCGAACTAACTCTTTGACATCCCAACCGTCCGCGCGGAACCGCCAGGCGAGCCAATTGATCAAATCGCGGTGGACGGGAATCTCGCCTTGAGCGCCGAAGTCCTCGGTGGTCTTGACCAGGCCCATTCCGAAAAACTGTTGCCAAAAACGATTGACGGTCACCCGTGGGGTCAACGGATTGTCCGAGTCGACCAACCAGCGGGCTAATGTCAAACGGTTCATCGCATCACCACTTGCTGCAACGAACGCTTCAGGCGACGGAAAGCAAGCGGGCAGTCCGGCCTGGACCTCATCGGTCGGCTGGTTGTACAGTCCGCGCGTGAGCATGAAGGTCGAACGGGGCTGCGGAAGATCCTGCATCACCATGACCTGGGGCAGGCTTGCTCGAAGCTCTTCGCTCTGCCGCACCAATTCCTGGCGACGCTTCTTGAGAACTCGGTACTCGGGAATGTCCTCAAGATGCGCTTCGCTCACCTGATCGCGTTCGGCTTCACTCCGTTGGTCCGGAGGAATACGAATCGTGCCGCTAAGTTGCTCGCACTCATCCGACAAGCTGGCTTCCCAAGCGGCTTGCCGGGGCGCGACCGATTCGCGCACGCTGCTGATTTCACGGTCCAACGCAGCAAGCTGGTCCTCCAATGCCGCCAGGCGTTCGGACTGCTGCGGCGACGGCGCCGCGAGAACGGGTGGCGTTTGAGGATTGCCGCCGCGACCATCCACAGGAGTCTGATTGAAAAACGCGAAGAGTTGGTAGTATTCGCGATTGGTGATCGGATCGTATTTGTGATCGTGGCAGCGGCAACAGTTCAGCGTCATCCCAAGCCAAATCGTTCCCACCGTCTCGGTGATGTCCATGACATATTCGACGCGATTCTCTTCGGCGATTCGACCTCCCTCGCCATTGATCATGTGGTTACGACAAAAGGCCGTCGCCAGCTTCTGCTTGAAGGTCGATTGCGGAAGCAAGTCACCGGCGATCTGCCACACCGTGAATTGGTCGTAGGGCAAGTTGCGATTCCATGCGTCGACGACCCAATCCCTCCATGGCCACATCGTCCGTTCGCGGTCCCCCTGGTAACCGTTGGTGTCGGCATAGCGTGCTGCATCGAGCCAATTCCATGCCATCCGCTCGCCGAAACTGGGCGAAGCCAGCAGTCGATCAACGAGACGCCGGTACGCGCCCGGACGGGGATCGCGAACGAAAGCTTCCACCTGCTCGGGTGTCGGCGGCAAGCCGGTCAAGTCGAGTGAAAGTCGACGAATCAACGTGCGGCGATCCGCTTGTGGCGCGGGGCCGATCCCACGTTGTGCAAGCTCCTTCTGGACGAACGCATCAATCGGGTTACGAATCGGCGCGTTCTCATGCGCGGCAACCGAGGGGACGTGAGGCGCCTCGATCGGCTGAAATGACCAATGCTGCTCCCACGCAGCACCCTGGTCCACCCATTGGCGGAGTAATTCGATCTGATTCTCGGTGAGACTTCGATTCGAGTCGGGAGGTGGCATGACCTCGTCGGGATCATCCGAGACGACTCGTTGGATCAATTCGCTTTGCTCACTCGATTCCTTTTCGATGACCGACCAGGCGCCGTCGGCCAGATCAAGTCGCAATCCGGCTTCGCGTGTGCGTTCATCGGGCCCGTGACAAAACGCACAGTTCTCGGACAGGATCGGGCGGATCTCGCGAGAAAAATCGACCTCATCCGCGGCCCAACATGGGACCGCCAAGCCCAAGAAAAGGGAGGCGATCGCGGGGCGTCGAACGAACAACATCAAGAGGCGAGGCACGTCGGATGGCATCCCAGTAGTTTAGCCAATCACACGGCTCTAGCCACGCCATCAGGCTGGGCGACAACTGTAGGCGAGTCTGTCCCCAGACTCGCATCCCCAGACCCGCATCCCCTGTTCGCAGACTCGCGGACTGGGAAGTCAACGCGCTCACCTCAGCCTGGGGGGCAGGCTGGGCTACAGTTGTCTTCAAGTCTGTCCCGAACCCGGAATGGCCAAGTTTAAGCATCTCCTACGACTGCTCAACCTGACCCGTCATCGGCACAAAAGCGACTGGGGCGACCGGTCTTTGCGTCACGCTACCGTCGGATCGCTTTTCGATCTGAATCAGTGTCTGGCTGAATTTTCCCACTGGAAGAATCATCCGACCGCCGACCGCCAGCTGATCAATCAGGGGATCCGGGACATGGGAGGCAGCGGCTGCGACGAGTATCGCATCGAAAGGAGCCTCTTCGGCCCAGCCCGAGTAGCCATCGCCGCAGCGGACGTGAATGTTCCCGTACCCCAACTCGTCAACGAGCAGGTGACGGGCCCGGTCGGCCAGCGTTTGACTGATCTCGACGCAGTAGACTTCTTCGACGATCTCCGCCATCACGGCTGCCTGGTATCCGGACCCGGTACCGACATCAAGCACCTTCGAATCGGACATCGGCCGAGCGAGGTGGGTCATCAGGGCGACGATGTAGGGCTGCGAAATCGTCTGGCCTTCACCAATCGGTAGCGGTCCGTCGGAATAGGCGCGAGACAGCCAGGCCTCGGGAACGAAACGATGTCGGGGCACCTTTCGCATCGCGTCGAGGACGGCTTGATCGGTAAAGCCGCGTGAGACCAGTTGGTTCTCCACCATTGCAGCGCGTCGCTGCGAATCGTCAAATGTCTTTTCCAAAACGGCAAGATTCCGTCGATGGGGGTTGGCAACCAGATGGAACTGGCTTCCCGTGCAGACGTGACCGGCGTTCGCGAATCGCATGGGGGAACGTCTTACCAATTCTATCATTGCAACATGCATCGCACTCGCATTCAAGTCGCCTTCGCGGACCGTCAAGTCGATCGCTTGATGCAACGCGTATTAGACGAACGCAACGCAGCGATCCGCCAAGCAACCTGTCCCTTGCCCGGCTCGAAGCCGTACGACAATTTACGCCCAATCAACATCCCCGCACGGCTTGACGGACGAACGTTACTGGAATGTGTCGTCGAGATGTACCCGCAGATCGAGTCCCAGCAATGGCAAGAGTGGTTTCGACTCGGACACATCCTGCTCGGCCAGCGACCGGCTCGAATGCACCGCGTGGTGCGAGGTGGCGAACAGTTCTGGCACCTGTTCCCCGACACGGTCGAGCCTGACGTCAACGGCAACGTGCGAGTCATTTGGGAGGACCAAACGCTTGTTGCAATCTCCAAGCCCGCCCCGCTGGCGGTTCATCCCTGTGGACGATTCAACCGCAACACGCTGACCGCTTTGCTCGAGGAGGTTTACCGCCGCAACTCACTTCGACTCGTCCACCGAATCGACGCCAACACGACCGGCGTGATGCTGCTTGCCCGATCGAAACCAATCGCGACCAGCCTGCGCGAGGCGTTCGCCAACAATCGAATTCGCAAACGCTACCTCGTCCGGCTTCTCGGACACCCCAACCGAGATCGATTCGACTGCCACCTTTCAATTGGACGTTACCGTCATTCGGCCGGAGCCCGAATGACGGACCCAAACGGTCTCGAAGCACGCACCGACTTCCGTCTTCTCGCACGATTGCCCGACGGAACCTCGATCGCCGAGGCCAACCCTTACCACGGCCGAACCAACCAGATCCGGATTCACCTTTGGTCGATGGGAATGCCGGTGTGCGGCGACCCGACTTATCTGCCCAACGGTCGCGTTGCGTCGAGGCAAACCTTGACGACCCGTTGTCCGCCGATGTGCCTGCACGCCTGGTCGATCACTTTCACCCATCCCCGACAACGACACCCGATGACGCTAACGGCTGAGCCGCCCGCATGGACGAACCCGGTCGTTGGGAAATAGTCCGTTGCCCCAGCGAGGCAGTCCGTTTTCCGTTCTCGCCCGATTCTCCCAGCGTTTCGTTATTTACTCGACTTAAGCTCAGCCACTTCTCGCTCCAGTTGGGCGATCTCATCTTCGAGTTGCTTCAATTCGGCCGGGTCGTCGGCCTGGGCACGTGACCCAGCCAATCGCGGTCGCAAGACTTGGAGCTTCTTGTTGATCACGTCTAATCGCTTTTTCGCCTTCTTATCCACAACGGGGTCCGTTCTTTGAGGGAGGATCAATACTCAATCAGGGCAACCAGGAAATGGACGACGAGCACGTAAAGCGTCGTCCAAAGCACGGTTGAGGTAATCGCGTTGCTGACGTCACTCGCTGAGTCCTTGGGTCGCAAGCCTCGATAGTACCCGATTGTGGCGGTCCCGACACCGCAAAGCAGATTCTTCAGTAAGACCCAATCCCAACCCACATACCGCGGCAGTCCGAGCAGCGGCCACCCGCTTGCAGACACGATGTTGCGATAGAAGTACTGTCCCCAATAGTACGGACCGATATCGGAGTGGGTGGAAGTGAACGTAAACAAGCTCGTCATCTTGGCTGAATTGAACGCCAACCATTCCAGCATCGGCGTGGCGACCACGAAAGCGAGAATGATGGGCACGAGCAGGTAAGACTTGGGCTGGACGCCAAGCGTGCGCATCGCATCGACTTGTCCCCCATATTGCTTGACGCCCACGTCCGCCGTGATCGCCGCGCCGCAGCGGGCGGCGATCAAGATCGTCGCCAGCACGGGAACAAGGACCCGGTAGAGCGCAAAACCAATCGTGGCCAACAATTCGTCGATCAATAAAGGCTGGGTGTATAAGCGAAAGGGCAGGAAGCGAAACGTGAAATAAGTCGAAGTGAAACCGATGATCATGCCAGCGAGAATCAGATAGATCCAAGCGGAGGGTCCGCCGACCAGTCGCAAAAAGTGCGCAAAGAAACGAACTCCCCATTTCCCCCTCGGAAACCAAGGGAAAGCATCCCAGGGAAGTCGCAACGCGGCCAGCAATGCCGATCCGGTCGTCGTCAAAAACTGATCCGCTTCCTGCTGAACCAACTGTCCCAAGGATTGCGGCTCACTTACCCGGCGATCGATGGGCAACGGTTTCATCCGTTCTGGAATCTCGGACCATCGTTCCGGCGGGATCGGTTGCAGCGTCTTGTTGTCCGCATCGAAAAGCAACACCTCGTCCGCAATCGGGATCAGCGTTTCGTAATCGTGCGTCACAACGATGCTGGTCCGATGATGGGCTTGGTGCGTGCGCTGAATCAACTTCGAAACTCTGGCCCCGCTGGCCGCATCTAGCCCGGAGGTCGGCTCGTCGTACAGAACGATCGTTGGATCGGCGGCCAGTGTCCGGGCGATCGCCAGACGCTGTTTCTGGCCGCCGCTTAACCCCGACACGCGAGTCTTGTGAGGAACACCCAATTCATCAAGCCACTCCCTGGCGGTTTGCGACGGTGGCTCGGCCGGATTCGACCGATGGTCGATCGCAAACTGCACATTCGCTACCGGCGAGAGTTCATCGAAGAGCGCGAATTGCTGAAACACAATTCCAACTCGCTGCGTCAAATCGGTTTCGAAATCGGATTGGCCAGCC
>JARFQX010000173.1 GCA_029287555.1 Rubripirellula sp.
GATGTCATACGGCGTCATGGCGCCGGTAGCACGATTGACCTTGAACAGGTGAATCCCGCGCCCGTTTCCCGGCGGTAGATCGACCTGAGTCGAACGCATGTTCTTCAGCGGAGACGTATAGGTTCCGACGTAAGCAATCAGCGGCCGCCCGACGTCGTCCGACTCGGCGAAGAGCCACGAATGAGTGACCAGTAACACCGCTCCTGCAAATACCAGCGAGGTCAAGAGCAATGATCGTCGAGGCTGGCTGCGTCGTTTCATCTAAATGCGGCTCCAGACTTGAGAGTCGACTCGCTTTGCCAATGCATCGGGCCAGTGCAGTTCGCAGGACAGCAAAGCACGGCCTGTCGTTCGCCAATTCATGGATACCACCGCAAGATTGAGGGGACGCCAATCTCCGTCGGCTTGGCTCACCGCAGAAGCTTACCTCGTTGCGCGGGCGATCGCATCTATTTCGATGTTTCACCGGTCATCTGTGGGCCAATCTCTTGGAAGAGGTCCACCCAGGAAAGCCAGATCGCATTTTGGATCGTGGCCTGACCGGTCTTCTTCAATCTGGCCAGTTCCGCGGGGGATTCATCCGGCCAGTGTCCGATCCACCCGTGTGCGAACTCGCGGCTCTTTAGAAGAAAGTCTCTCTCATCATCCGCGCCGCAACTCAACGGAAAGGTCTCGCCGATAACGATTGGCTTACCCCAGTCGAACTTTTGAAGGAGTTTGATCTCTTCATCAACCTTGCCCGACTTGGGGTACAGGTGCGGCGAGACAAAATCGAGCTGTTGGGAAGCGACCTTGTATGCGCCAGGAAACGGGAGCATGCCCATGGTGATCAAATGCGTCTCGTCATGCTTGCGGATGGAGGCAACCATCCGCTTCGTCCACTCACCGAAGACATCGTCACCGGTGCGATTGCCTGGATCGAGACTGAGCCGCTGGCAGAATTCGACATCGCCCATCCTGCCTGTATACCACCCATCGGCGCGATTGCCGATGGCAGCGGGTTCGTTGACCAAGTCATAGGCGAAAACGGCTGGGCTTTGAGCACACGTCTGCGCGATCGTTTCCCAGAAGAAAGCCTGCGTCTTCCAGCGATCCTGTTCATCTATCGAATCATACCAATCCAGACGATTCTCGATCCTGTAACAGGCCAGGCCAGTGATCTTAAGATGAATGCCTGACTTCTCGGCGATCTTGAGAAGCTCTTTGAGTTGGTTGAGCGTCTGGGGATCAGCTTTGTCCGGAGCGGTAAGGATTCGCGGCATCTCGGGATGAATTCGAGCAACGGTGGTGCCGGCGGCCTTCATTTCGGCGAACTCCCGCTCAACACGGGCAGGATCCTTGGCCAGACGTTCCAGAAGATCGACCGAGGCGTAGTTGTGGCCCCAGGGGACGAAGCGGTCACCAGACGGAAAAAGGATGAAGCCCTCCTGGTCAGCCGCGATCTTCACCGTCTGCATGTCCGCCGTCCACGCTTCGGCCGGAAGGAACAGGAGAACAAACAGAAGCGACGAAAAGATCAAAGTTTGGGTTCGAAGAATCATTGCAAAATCTTTTTCAAGGAGCGTCGAGCGTAGGCTAGGCGAGGGTCAGTGTTCCGTGTCATCTTCTCCATCTTCGTATGATTTTGTTTAAGACAACAGACAGCCCCTCCCCGCTCGTTCCTCGCGATTCTACCGGAGGGATCCGCCCAAGGTTCAATCTGTAAGTTGATGACACACCCATCACCTTCTCCGGGCTTGTGAGCCAGACTCTCCCAAATAAGCGTGTGCGATTGTGGAATAGTGCGGAACTCCTCGTGCTCGTGCTCAGCGAAGCGGTGCTCGCAATTGAAAAAGGATGGTAAGAGCCGCGTTAATTGATTCGAGCACGAGCACCGTCGCGAGCGACTGAGCACGAGCACGAGCACGACTAGTAATTCACAATTGCGCACACTTATTTAGAGGGCAACGCCGCAGCGGATTTTTTCTAACCCGACGCGGGACAGCTTGTTGATTTAGTCGAAATCTTCAGGTTAATGGTGAGCCGCTGGCCGCTCACGGACTTGTTGATGTAATCGAAACCCGACGCGTTAGTTTTGAAGTTGCGCTATTTAAGCCCGGAGGGCGATACAGGTAATGCCGCCCTCCGGGCTATTGAGAAGCGCAACTTCAGAACTGGCGCGTGGGGTTACGAAAGACTCCAAAATACGCATCAAGAAGTCCGCTACGGCGTTGCCCAGAGGGAGAGTGACGCAGATGGTTTCGCGTTTCGTACGGTTATTCGTTGGTACGTTGGACTCCACAACGCTCAAAAGGGCAACTTCAAGACTCGTCCCCGCTGCGCTGGAATTGTCGCGTGTTGGTGGCGCCGCTCTGGCCCTGAGTCAGCTACCGAATCTGAGCCTGCTCGATCTCATTGAGGGCCAAAGTCGCATTTGCGAGGCTTTCACCGGCAAATCTTTTTCGCCACGCCACTGCCGACGGTCCGTCGGAATGCTGGACTCGTAGGTAAAGCCAGTACGACGCAACCATTCCAATCACGCCGATGACGAGTGAAGGGATCAGAGAATTCGGGTGCAGGACGACGTCGAAGCCCATCGCAACGGCAGTCGGTATCCACATCAGCCACCACGGGAATCCGATCAGCGGGCCGAATCGCAGGTAAACGTCCTTGACGTCGTCAAGCCTGCTGCGTATCCGGTCGACGGGTTCCGAGTAGTCGATCCGATTCATTCTCGTGCAGACAGCTGCGCCAGCGGCGATGACGAGAACACCGTAAACGTGTAGAATCACCCCGCAGATCAGGCGATGCGGCACGTGCGTATTTCGTGCCCAGCATTGCGCGCCCAGAACGATGATGACGACACCAATCAGAATCTGGAGGATTTGTCCGCGGAACAGCGGACGCAACGACGTCCTGATGCGATCCATCAGTTCGCGCCGTGTCAACAACAACCGCGCGGCCAACTCCTGATGATGGAGACTCGCGGTTGACGGCGGGATTGCCGACGCGGTGTCGGCCTGCCGGTCGACTTCACCGAGGACCATCGTGGGCGCGAGCGCAGGGTTGTCGGTCGACGCGATGGTCTGAATGTCAGATTTAATCTGGCTTGCACGTTGGTACCGACGTTGCGGTTCCTTCTCCAGTGTTCGCAGAACAACCTCATCAAGCCGCGCATCAATCTGAACTTTCCGCGATGGTGCTGCGAATCGTCCGATCGGAAGCTCGCCGGTCAGCATTTCATAAAAGACGACTCCCAGCGAGTAGATGTCAGCTCGATGGTCAACGCTGCGAGCACCCTCGAGCTGTTCTGGAGCCATGTAGCGCGGCGTCCCCATGATCTGGTGCGTCCCGGTGAGCTCCGTCGGTTGATCTTCGTTTCCTAGTATCCGCGAAAGACCGAAGTCGGCGATTTTCACCGAACCATCCTTGGCCATCAAAATGTTTTCCGGCTTGATGTCGCGGTGAACGACGCCCTTATCGTGAGCAAATTGCAGCGCGTCACAGAGATGGGGCACGATCGCCAGCGCGTGTTCGGGTGACAATTGCCCACCGCGGACGACTTCGCGTAGCGTTGGGCCGTCCACGAACTCCATCAGAAAGTAAAACGTGTCCTCGACCTTTCCAAACTCGAAAACCGAGACGATGTTGGGATGGTTCAGTTTCGCCAGAGTCCGAGCTTCTCGAGTAAACCTCAGGGCAAACTTCACATCGTGGGTGAATTCTTCCGGGAGAACCTTCAGGGCGACGAGCCGATCAAGCCCTTTCTGTCGCGCCTTGTAGACAGCCCCCATTCCACCCGCACCCAGAAGTTCGATGATCTCCAGTGTAGGAAAGAGTTCAGACAAACGTCCAACGGTCGGCGGCACGAACGCACCGGTTCGCTTGTCGTCATCCTTCAGCGCGTCATTGATCGCCACCGCGTGACCGGGAAACCGATCGAGATATTCCTGCTTCGTTGGAGCGTCGCCGCGTCGTCGCCGATAGTCGAATTCCAAAACGACAAGTTCGGCCAGCAGGACCTCTCCTTCAACGCCGATAACGTCGCCGGAGAGGACCGATTCGATCGTGGGTGGCTCGTTTGACTGCCATCGCCGTTCGAACTCGGCGCACCGATCATCGATTCGTTCCAGAGCTGCGATCGAAAGTTTTTCTTTGCGAATGCTCATCGTCTACGAACAATTCCTGCCGACATTTTCTCGGGTTACGTGCAGACGACGCTGGATTGTCCGCTCAGTGCATCCGAAACGCTGGTCAAGTTACGCGTTCGAGTCCCCTTCAATCTTGCAACCGCCAATTCCCGCAAGTGCCCGACACCGAGATGAGAGATTCCGGTTGCCTGGCCTTTCTCCGGCTCCGCCCGCCGATCGGTCCTCATCGGATTTCCGCGTTCTTCAGGTCGCTCAGTTGCTGTTGCAGTTGCTCCGTTGGCCCCGCGATCTTGAACATCTTTCTGCGGCTCGTTGCGCCGCGAACCAGCTCGATTTGTGAGGTTCGCAGACCCAACGCCTTCGCCAGCGCTTTGACGATAGCGGCATTGGCTCGTCCTTTGTCGGCCGGTGCGTTGACCGATACCCGCAGCGCCCCGTCGTGCTCCCCGCCAAGGCGTGTTCGTTTGGCTCCCGGCGTAGCGTGAACGTCCACATTCACGATCCGTCTCCAGGCTCAACCCCTTCGAACAATCGCGACCCGATTCGCACCATCGTTGCCCCGGCCGCAATGGCCTCAAGGAAATCACCACTCATTCCCATCGACAGTTCGGGCAAGTTGAGCTGGTATTGTTGGCTCCATTGGTCCCGCAACTCCCGGGTGGCTTCAAACTGGCGTCTTGCTTCATCGCGGTCGGTTCCCCACCCCGCCATCGCCATCAACCCCAAGAGCTCAATTCCCGACTCCGGCAACTGTTCAAGCAATGCTTCGGCCTCCTCTGGAGCAAAGCCCGTTTTTGCTTCGTCGCCGCTAATGTTGATCTCGAGCAGAACGCGAGTGACCAGCTCTCGGGCGGCCGACTCGTCGGCAATGCACTGCAGCAATCGCTGGCTATCGACCGAGTGGATGATCGGATGGTGGCCGACCAGTCGACGGACTTTGTTTGTTTGCAGATGTCCGATCAAATGCCAGGTGACATCGACCTGCATACCCGACGATTCTGCTTTCTGCCACAGCGACTGCGGTCGACTCTCACCCAGGTGGGTGCAGCCCGCGTCGACCAGCGCCCAGGTGCGGTCCGCGTCGACATACTTGGTAACGCCGACAATGGTGATCTCCGACGGACAACGCCCGCACGCTTCGGCCGCCCCGGCCACTTCGATTTCAACGGCCCGCCAATTCTCAGCAAGTTGCCGGCGAACTTGATCATCCATCATCGTCCGATTCGCCCTCGTCCACGGTAATCAACTCTTCGTGGCTACCATCGCCGGGATCGAAGCGACAACAGTAGAAGTCGGCGATCAGGTGTTTGCCGAGCACGGTGCGAGTGTGACGATCACTGAGCGATCGATACACCATCCACTGCTCCGATCCCATTTGAATGCGATAACCGGTCGCTTCTTCCCGTTCGACGATGCGAAGCTGGTCGGCCACGGTCAATTGGCGCCACGTCCGTTTGCGCTTGAATCGTCGCGGAGCCGTGTCGATCCAAAGCGGCGCGTAAAGCCGATCCACTCCCTCCCTTGTCATCGAGAGGTGTTGATCCTCCGTGACCGAGAGCGTACAGGAAGAGGCACCGACGCGCCACTCGCCCGCTGCAAGCGGGATGAACATCGCCTTCGATTGCCCCTTGGCAAGCACGATCTCGCGGGTTTCCTCCTCTGCTTCGGCGGCGACGCGGGCCGCGATCGGAAGTCGGCATGTGTAACGCAAGGTCCGACCTGTCTTCCTCTCCTGTGTGCTCCCAATGTCAACTGGTGACGTGTTGACTGGTGACGTCGTCGCTGGTGTCCCAGTTCCTGGTGTCACGGAAGTTGCTGCAGGGAGCACGGCATCGGCGAGCAGCACGCATCGATCTTCGCGAATCAACAAGATCTGTCGTTGCAGCAACCATCCGCCTGTCCAGTGTTGCTCAATCTCGAGGTAGTGCACGTCGTCGTCGGAGTGCTCGCAGACTTCTTCCCATTGGCCGTCGGGATGATGAAGTCGGCCATCGATTTCCAGCATCGTATCCCACGGACCAGTGATCAACGCACGGCTGCCGGCAAACAGTTCCAATCGCGTCTCGGTTTGTCCATAGCCGATGTGCATCCGCCCGTGACATTCGTCCCACTCCGGGAACATCGCACAGATCTTGGCGTCGGGATCATGATGGAACGCTTCCGGAAGGGAAACCTCCCACGCCAACCGGCCACCGCGTGGTGTGTTCCCGAGCGCTGCGGAAAACGCTGGCTTCAAAGAGCCTCGATCAAATTTGATCGCGTGATCGAACAAACCGTCTTCCGCACAATCATCAACCACGGCCGACTTGGGGGCCGGGCTCAGCCCGCTACGCCCGCTCTTGGTCGTCAAGGCGGCAACCCAAGTCGCCAGCGATTCGCCGACCTCCTTCCACCTTGCTCGCTTCCCGAGTTTGATTCCCTCAGCGGCCGTTAATCTCTGGACACGGATCAACGAAGCAAGGATCAATCGAACGTCGGCGGGCGAAGCGACGGCGGCCGAAACGGATGCCTCGTTTGATTGAACCCAGGATCGTAAAGCCGCCAAAGATGGGTTTTGCAAACGCGAGCAAAATTCCAACTCGGCAAACCGGCAAGCAAGGGTTAATCCGAGCTCGCCACCAACCATCAATCGCAGGGGGGATGCGGAATCGCTCTCGTTTGAAAGGTTGCGTTGGAGTTCGACCAACTCGACCAACACGGCTCGCCACTGCGTGTCATCGAGATGATCGCGAAGGGCGGGTAGCGCGGCGGCCCACAGAATCGCGTAAGCGGCGTCGATCGGGCCGAACCGATCGTCCCCGTTGGACGTCGCCAGCCAATCGGAAGCGGCGCCGGGCAAGTCGACCCCGGCCAGCCGTTTCTTGGAAACCTTCGCTCCACAGGCGAGCCGCGAGAACACCTCGACCACTTCATCGCACGCAGAGCCGGTCGCCGCCGCGATCCCCCAGCGATAGACCCCACCGTCACGCCCGGCGACACCGTAGACCCGTTTGGCCGTCCATCGACCATGCTGTTTGACAAGGCTTGCCACCGCCGAGTCCCAATCGATCGGATCAAGCGACGACAAGTCACGGGTTGCTCCCGAGGACGGCTCACGGTCCTGCGACGAAGTCGTGTCCTCGGAAGTTGGATCGAACTCGCAGGGCTCGCTGGTATCGATTGACATGGCGACGACGGTCGGTGGCGAGAGGCGGAAGCAATTTGAAGGCGGATCGCTTTCAGGGGAGGTTGATCTTAGCTTACGGGCTGTGGGGCAGTAAGGCAGTGAGGCAGTGAGGCTGTAAGGCAGTAAGGCAGTAAGGCAGTGAGGCCTTGGGGCAATAGGGCGTAGGGGCTTACGGGCTTAGGGGTACCAGCTCAGCAGGGGGCTACAGCGGCTCCAAGGGTTCGGCGTGGGGACCTCCAGGGGGTTCTTGCAGCGGAAGGGAGAACAAGCCCCCTGAGGGCCCCACGTCGGACCCTCCAGTCGACAAACGGCCGGCAGAGGCGCCGGCCGCCTCAATGCCAGGACCCAGGACCCAAGCCCCAGGACCTTCGGGGGCCACTCGACTCGGCTACCAGTCCTCGAGCTCTTCCTCGTCGCTATTCATCAAACCCATGAGCTGTTCCTGGTACTTCTCGAGGAGGGCGGCTTCAGAGCTGGTCGGTGGCGGGATTCTCTCCCATGCCTTGCCAAACGCCGCCATCGCTTCGAGCCCCTGGCGCATCTGCCTGCACATCTCCTCGCTCACTTGCGCACACTGTGCCTCGATCATGGCCTCCTGCTGGGCCATTTGGTTCTCCATCATGCCGGCGCTCGTGTGCATCTCCTCTCGCATCATCATCAGCTGGATTCGCATGCTCTTTCGGAACCAGTCCTCGGCGTCGAGACCATGACTGGCCGCCCAGGAGCGGTATTTCTGATCGGCCAGGATCTCCTCGATGTCCAGCATCTCCTCGTCGTCTTCTTCGTCCTCGAGGCCGATCGCTTCGAGGTCATCCCAGAGGCTGAGAACACTCTGGATATCACGCTCTGTGAACTCGATTCCCGAGGTGTGCTCTACCATGGCGTCGATCAGCTCGTTGTAGCTTTGCGAGGCAGCTTGCGGAGACTCCGGGTCCTGGCCCTGGAGTCCGCTGACAACTGCCAAAGCCAGGATCAGTTGCGTCACTACTACACTTTTCGCTGTCACGGTCGTTCCCTCCATTCCGGCCATTCGGTCCCAAAAGAAACCAGGTTGTCGGTTCATTGAAGAACGACTGACTATCGCACAGCGTCGACCTCCACCCACCACCCGAATGGGTGGGCCGCACCGCGACAAGAACCCCGAGCCACTTCCTGAAAGAACGGCCGGCGTTGCCGCCGGCCGCATCCAAATGGGTCCCAGGGGAGGAACCCCGGGAGGGGGCAAGC
>JARFQX010000183.1 GCA_029287555.1 Rubripirellula sp.
TCCACGGGCTGATCGATTTCGAGATCAGCGACGAAGAATCCGGAAATGTGCTCGACCAGTCGGTCAAGCATCCTGAGCAGTACGGTCGGCACCAACTGACGCCGCTTCGCGCCGGTCAGATTTCCATTCACAGCGATCTGCTCGTCCACGGTTCGGCTCCGAACAATAGTGACCGACGGCGCTGCGGATTGACCCTTCGGTATTGTCCCGGTGATGTCTTGGCTTACCTTGGCTGGAATCAAAAAGGCGTCGTTGTCTCGGGAACCGCCGACCGCGAACGATGGCCTGGCGCGCCCAAACCGACGACTCCCTGAGCGGCCCCGCCCCCCGGGGGCCGAAACTTTCGGGAGCCGAAACTTTCGCGACGTTGGCCGCCTGGGACTCAATCCCGGGGACCCGTCGCGGCTCGTGCCGTTCCTAACGTCGCACGGCTTTCACTTTAACTGATTCGGTTTTGCAAACTCCTACAGGAGACGGAATGAGTCTCGCATCTCACTATGCGACATCCCGCTGCGCGATTTCCTTTGAGCTTTTTCCACCCAAGACTCAAGCGGGAATCGAGGCGCTATGCGAGAACGTTCGTCGCCTCTGCGAATTTGAACCCAGTTTTTTTACCTGCACCTATGGCGCCGGTGGATCGACTCAAGGGACCACGCTCGATGTTCTCAGCAAAGTGCGCGAGATCACCCACTTACCCGTCGCGTCGCATCTAACTTGCGTCAATGCAACGGTTCAACAGTTAGAGCAATACTTGGCCAAAGCCGAGGAGCAGGGCACCGACTACATCGTGGCGCTCCGCGGGGATCCGCCGAAAGGAAGCACACATTTTGAAGCGGTCGAGGGTGGACTGTGCTACGCCAATGAGTTGGTGGAACTGATTCGTGCCCATTACCCACGGTTCGGAATCGCCGTGGCGGGCTATCCCGAAGTTCACCAAGAAGCAGCAGACGCAAAAACCGATCTGCAGAATCTGAAGCGAAAGGTGGATGCGGGAGCCGATATCGTGATCACCCAACTCTTCTACGATAATACGGACTTCTATCGGTTCCGTGACCAGTGTGTCGCTGCGGGCATTGAGGTTCCCATCGTCCCGGGCATCCTGCCGGTAACGAATTTCAAGCAAGCGCTGCGGATTGCGACGATGTGCAAGGCACGGATTCCGAAGAAGTTGGAAGAAGCGATGAACCGCTGTGAGGATGTCGACAGCCAATTTGAGGTCGGCGTCGCGCATGCGCGGAATCAGATTGTCGACCTGATGGCGCAGGGCGTGCCCGGCATCCACTATTACGTGCTGAATAAGAGCGAGGCCGCAGCAGCACTGCTCGCCGGTTTATAGCCGCTTTTCTCGTGCTTACTCGTGCTCAGGCCCTTCGCCGGTACTCGTACTCTTACTCGACTCGGGGGCAGCGCTTGCCGGTTGAGGGAAGATCGAGTGCAAGTCTCTCTATTCGCCTGAGCTCGAGTACAACGAAGAAAAACTTCGCCGGCTAAAGCATTTTCAAGAATCACATAGTCGCCGATCGCTCCGCCGATCGTAGCTTAACAGCCCAATACGATCGGCGGAGCGATCGGCGACTATCGTTTGCCGCCTACGAGAAACTTGAAAATGCTCTAGGCCTAGTGCTTTGTCAAACCTTGGATTTTGGGTGGTCGGGAAAAGGGGTCAGACACCAAAAGCCGGAACGGCCCTTCGGTTGCTTCGCACTTTTGGTGTCTGACCCCTTTTCCCGGCCACGGTTCAACCCCATTTTTAAAGTCTGACAAAGCACTAGTTCTTCGTGAGGTCCCAGGCGTCGAGCCAAGTCGTTTTGCGGTCAACCATATCAAAGTCGTTTTCCAATCGCTCGGCCATGTCGGGCAGGTGGCCCGCGCCATAGAAGACCGCCAACTTCGTCTTGCCCGCCTCGAGCTCCTCGCGAAGGATCGAAAAGGCTTTTGCGTTGCGTCCTTTGATCAATGTGTTGTCACCGTTGGCATCGTCCATGCCAGCGGTCACCACCTCGATGTCGACCAATTGCCGAGCCATTGCCTGTTTCATCCGCTTGGGACGGTCATCGCTGAACAGAGCCAGCAACAATCCGGCGTCGCCACCCGTGGCGGCCGACGAAGCCAACCCCGCGCCCATCATTCGGGCAAACATCTTGAACAGGCTGTCTCCTCGCCTTTCCAGATCCTCGGCAAATTCAGCCGGGCTCATGTCCGCGTGACGAAAATTGTCTGCCATGTAGTCGATCTTCTCGAGTTGATACTCCAGGTTCAACATGTCCTTCATGCCCGATTGCATCGAAGCGAGGATCGATCGCCGCTTCTCCAAGTCCTCGGGTTTGATTCGTGTTCCATCGGGAGCGACCAGCTCGTAAAGCACCGAATCGTATTTCGCGAGCCGAAGGTTGAGGTCCTGATAGTACGCTTCCTGGCCGATGTGGACGACTCCCACTAAGTCAACGATGCGTCCCTCAAATTCGCTGTCTTTCTTGCCGCGATAGCGGACGATGGCGGTCTGCAGCGACTTGGGTTGGCCTGCTTCCTCGTGCACGCGGACGTAAAGCGGTTCGGCATCCTCTCCCTGATCCCCGACTTGGGCATCTCCAGTGTCAGAGCGTTTGACCTTGGGCTCTGCCTCCGCCGTCGCGGTCTGGGCCACGGCACGGGCGGCGTGAAGGGTAAAAGCCAGCGTCAAAAAAAGAAGAAACCAACGCATCTCGAGACTCTCTCGCGGGAATTTGAAGCACCCGGTAAGGATAGCGCTTCCACCCCCTGGTGGCAACTCAATCCTCTGCGATCGACTCTCGCGCCGCGGCCGTTTCCATCTCAGCCGGGCCTGCAAAATCGTTCGTTTCGGGGCAATCTACCCCTCCAGATCGAGTCGGCTGGGTAACGGCGCGGATCGTTGGGGATCGTCTTTTTGCGACTGCCGAGCGGCATCTTGGGCACAGACCATTCGCCAGGTCTCGGCCTCCGCTTCCAATACCATCCGGATTTCGTCGATCCCATCGGAGTCGCTCTGCTGCTCGGCCACCAGCAGGTGCTGGATCAGAAAAACGTACAGATCCGCGACCTGCCGGCCGAGACGGTTCTCCGTGTCCGTGCCGCCTCGGACTCCTCGAAGCAATTCCGTCAGCAGTTCCAGCAAGCGAAGCGACGAGGCGTTGACGCCGGCTTCCCGGCCCGCCCGCCAGTTCCCCGCAAGCCCCTGCGCTACCTCGACGGACCGCTCGATCAGCATCAAACGCAATCGAGCCGGCGAGGCGGTCTCGATGGTGGCTCGCAGGTAATGGTGACCGGCCGACAGAGTCCCACTTGCTGGCGGATCAGGGTCTTGCGGCATCATCCATCCTTGGTGTTGTCGGTAGCTGCTGACACGCTTCAATTTGTGGCAGCTACTGAAGTGGATTACGTCGGGATCGAGATCGGACGAATTTGCTCAAGGGCTGCCTGGTTGTTTTGGATCCGCGCGATGGCTTCTTCGGTCGCATAGAATTGTCGCAGCAAACGTTCTCGCTCCCTTTCCAGTCGCGTATTCAGCGATTCGATCCGCGTGTTGTTGAATTCGATTTGCGCCGACAGTGTTTCACCGCGATTGAGCAGCATGCCGTTTTCGACGCCAGCCAATCGTTCGCCGAGGTTGCTGAGGCGATCGGAGAGTCCGGTTTGCTCACTCGTGAAGAAAGTCTCGACATCGTCTGGATTGCTCGCCAAAGCTTCGGTGAATTTCTGCTCGTCAAGATCGAGGCCTCCCGTTTCCGTCAGGCTTAGACCCACTTGGCCCAGCGAAGCGAATTCGCCTGCGCCACTGATTCGTCCCGACAGCAGACGCGAATATCCGTTTCGAATTCTCAACGCCTCGCTCGAGCCAAATAGCAGGCCGACCTCTTCGCTGTCGGGATTGAAGAAGGTTAAGGCATCAAGCTTTTCCATCAGCTTGTTGTATTGATCCACGAATGCTTTCGCGGCCGACACGGCCGCCTCGGGATCGTCGGCGACCGTGATGGTGATCGGTGATTCGGAAAGCTGCTTCAGAGTCAGTGTCAGTCCGGATAGCTCTTCGGTTGCCGCAGCCGGGCCGACGAGTGCCAACACCAGATTGCCCGAAACGGTCTCTTGGGAGGCCGTCCCGGCAATCCCCAGGCTGGACGCGGTCGTTCCCTTTCCGGTGTCGACGATTTCTAACCTCCCAGCTCCACCGGCCGTATCCACCACGGCGATCCCGGTGCCCTCGTCGTTGATCGAGGCTCGCACGCCGATTCCCAAGTCGTTCATGGCGCCGACGAGCTCTCCGACCGTCTCGATACGGTCCACCGAGAGATTGATCGCGCTGACGGCGCCGGAGCTATCGGTGATGGTGAAGCTGCCGCGACCGGCACCCGATGCAATCTCGTCCAATCGTGTCGATTCGGAAATCGCTTCGGACCGCGCGCCGGCGATCTCGAACACGCCATCGGGCGACGTAAGAATACGTTCCGTCGCCCCATCGGTCGATACGGCGATCAAGGCGTCTTGGCCGCGGAGTTCGGTTCGAAGATCGAGTTCGAATCCGGTGGTGTTGATCGCCACGCGCCCCCCGGTCCCGCCCTTCAAGCTACGCAATCGCAGCGAGAACGTCCCGTCTTCGTTCGGCTCGATTGCTGCTTCGGCGTAACGCCCAAGGCGGTTGATCTTGCCAGCGAGCGAATCGAGCGTGTCGGTCTCGTCCACTTCAATCCGCGCCGCCTGCGTTCCAACCATCGCCATCACTTCGGAATCGCCCACGACTTGCCGTCGAGCGCGGCCGGCGATGCCAAGTTTCTCCGCCGTCGTTCCGCTGCCGGTATCTTCGATGATCATCGTCTCGGTGCCGCCAGCGGTATCGACCACCGAGATACCGTCGCCCGCGTCATTCAATTGGGCCCTCACGCCAATGCCAAGATTGTTGATCACTTCGATCAACTCGCCGACGGTTGTCGCACCTTCGACCGCCAGATTGACGGCGCCTACCGCCCCGGCGCTATCGCGAATCGTAAAGCTGCCGACCGGGATGCCATCGCCCTGGTTGAGATAGCGCAGGGGCGTTTCGGCGGTGACACTTTGGCGGTTCAAATTCGTGCCAACGATGATGTCGTCGGCGGTGGACCTATTCAATCCAATGGCCTCGGCCGTTCCATCGGTTGAAGCGATCGTCACCGCGCCGCTGCCCCCCGAGACGTCACGGAGACGCAGCCCGTTCCTTGCTTCGTTCAAGCCGACGATCAGGTCCAGACCGGCTCGGTCAATGGCGTCAATGATATCGCTAGTCGTCGTGGCGGCCGACAGGTCAACCACCGCGCTACTGCCATCCGAGAGCGTGATCGCCAAGGTGCCCAGCGGTCCAATTCCCTCGCCGCCGTTGAGTTCGGACAAGGGAACTCCGCGCAGCGTTGCCGCGCTGTCGGAGAGTTCGATCGGCGACCCCGTGGCGGCGGCGCTAGCCGTATTGATCCCCCACAAGCCCAGGTCGGCGAGGGTCTCTCCCTCACTCAACTGCTCGACCTTGAGGTTGGAAACCGTGCCTCCCGATTCGTCGATCAAAGTGATTGCATTTCCCTTCGTGGTTGCCCGCACGTCAACCGACGCCGCATTGATTTTCGCGATCACATCGTCGACGGTCCTCGCTTCGGTGAGATCGACGTCGGACGAGCGACCGCTTCGATCGGTCAAGCGGATCACGCCCGGCTCGACACCGCGGCCGTCATTGAGCGAAGCGAGTTGGGCCGAAACGTCGATGAATCCGCCCGACGGAGCGATCGTCATCGTTCCTGAGTAACCCAGTGGCTGGTCGGTTGCCGCGAAACGCTCAAGCGAGCGGACCCGGTGCGTGGCTGCGGTGCGCAGCGTCCGCAACTGATGCGTGCCAGCGGTGGATGATTTACCCGCCTCGACGAAGACCGCGTCGCTATCGGACGACTCTGCTTTGGTTGAACGAAACTGCGACGGGCTTGCCAGTTGCTTGCCGGCCAGTTGGACACCGATCACCAGCGCGGTCAACTCGGCGATCGCTTGCTGTTCTTGCTGCAATAACTCGGTCCGCGCGACCAACCGGTCACGAGGCTGGCCGCTGATCGCAATCAGCTGGTCGACGGTGCCGAAGATATCGGTCCCGGTAATCAAACCAAGGGATGATTGAATGCGACCCATGATTCTTTCGGAGTCTGCCTCCTTTTCTCCACTCCTTTTTTCCAACTCTTTGACGGCCGCTCGTGGGCCGCTGGCCGTAACGGCTTGTTGATCTAATCGAAACCCGACGCGTCTGCGAGGAACGGACCCGCCGTTAATCGCCAGTAAGGGCTTCCTCGCTGACGCGTCGGGTTACGATCGGTATTAAATCGACAGGCTGGTAAGGCCTCGGGCAAGACCGTTGCCCGGCCGCTCACCGGCTTGTTGATTTAATCGAAACCCGACGCGTTAGCGAGGAACGTACCGCCGCGAATCGCTTGCACGGGCGTCCTCGCTCACGCGTTTTGAAGTTGCGCTTTTTTCGTAACCCGACGCGTGAGCGAGGAAAATCTGATCTTGACTCATGCCTCGCTGACGCGTCGGGTTACGATTTTCCAATAGCTCAGCCGTAAGCGCAACTTCAAAACTCACGCGTCGGATTGTGAATGGTATTAAATCAACAAGCCGTCACGCGTCGCGGCTCACTCAAATCGACAAGCCATCACACGTCGGGTTACGAAAAGAGCGGAACTTCCAAATTGGCAC
>JARFQX010000189.1 GCA_029287555.1 Rubripirellula sp.
CGTCGGCTTCGGGATGCCCGGACACCCTCGAGTGGCGTGTGGCGTGTGGCGCGGCTTATGATAGGGCCCTCGAGTGGTCATGATCCCTTCGCATTCTGGTGCTGAGACCCGACAAGATGAGCCGGAACGTTTACGCCATCGCCACGATGGACACCAAGGGAATGGAACTCAACTACATCGCGGATTGTCTGCGAGCGGCCGGCGTGGCCGTGACGACGGTCGACGTGGGAACGCTCGATCCGCCTTGCATCACCCCCGATGTCGACCGCGGCCAAGTCTTGGGTAGCGCCGAGATGCCCCACAGTGACGATCGCGGCACCGCGGTAACCGCAATGGGCGCGGCGCTGCGACGGTATTTGGTCGAGCAATGGGAAGCCGGCAACGTTTCTGGTGTATTGGGAATCGGCGGCAGCGGAGGGACCGCCTTGATCACCGAGGCAATGCGGGCGTTGCCGATTGGCTTACCCAAGTTGATGGTTTCGACCGTGGCAAGTGGAAACACCGCGGCGTACGTCGACTGCAGTGACATCACGATGATGTACTCGGTGGTCGACGTCGCTGGTTTGAACGTCGTCTCGGAAAAAATTCTCGGCAACGCGGCGCACGCGATCGCGGGCATGGTCGACCATCAAATTGCGCAGCGAGAAAAGCGCCCAACCCTCGGCATGACGATGTTTGGCGTGACCACGCCCTGCGTCACAACGGTCCGTGAGAAACTGGAAGCCGACGGGTTTGATTGCCTGGTCTTTCACGCGACGGGAACCGGTGGTCGAGCGATGGAACAACTCGTCGCCTCCGGCATGATCGACGGCGTGTTGGACATCACGACCACGGAAGTTGCTGACGAGGTGGTCGGCGGTGTTTTTCGAGCCGGTCCGCAACGCTTTGACACGCTGCTGCAACGGGAGATTCCCCTCGTGCTCAGCCTGGGTGCCCTCGACATGGTTAATTTTGGCGGAAAAGAAACTGTTCCGCCGAAATTTCGAGAGCGACAACTTCACGTGCACAACTCCCAAATCACGCTGATGCGGACCACGCCGGAGGAGAGCCGTGAGATCGCCCGTTGGATAGCGGCCAAGTTGAATCGTTCCACGGCACCGCTCACCGTCGTGATACCCGAGGGCGGCGTCTCGATGCTGGACGCACCGGACCAACCGTTCTTTGATCCCGAGTCCGATCGCGCCTTGTTCGACGAGCTCGAATTACAACTCGATGCTTCCGCGGAACGACAACTCGTTCGTTCTGCCCACCACATCAACGATCCGCGATTCGCCGAGGCGTTGATCCGCGAATTCAAGGCGATCACATCTGGGCAAGCTTCCTGATCCAATCCGCGGGACTGCCCCACCGCCTCACTACCTCACCGCCCACTGCCTAACTGCCCCACTGCCTCTCCCTCACCCACTTCACTCGATACCACAGGGCGTTCGAGATGCGAGAATCCCGAGACTCAATTCTTCACCGATTCCGTGACAAGATCGCGCGAGGTCGCCCCATCATCGGCGGCGGTGCCGGAACCGGGATCAGTGCCAAGTGTGAAGAGGCAGGCGGTATCGACCTGATCGTGATCTACAATTCCGGTCGCTATCGCATGGCCGGCCGAGGGTCGCTCTCCGGGCTGATGCCGTACGGAAACGCCAATCAAGTCGTCAAAGAGATGGCTCATGAGGTGATCACGGCGGTCTCGCACACCCCGGTGCTTGCCGGCGTATGCGGGACCGATCCGTTCATGCTTCGCGATCATTTTCTTCGAGAACTGAAGGACCTCGGATTCGCCGGGATCCAAAACTTCCCCACGGTCGGATTGATCGACGGAACGTTTCGGGCCAACCTGGAAGAGACCGGCATGGGATTCGGTAAGGAAGTCGAGTGCATCGCCGCGGCCCATCAACTCGATCTGCTGACCACGCCTTATGCGTTCGACGCCGAACAGTCGCGCGCGTTAACCGGAGCCGGAGCCGATATAATCGTTGCCCACATGGGATTGACGACGAGTGGATCGATTGGAGCCAAGACTGCGATGACGTTGGAAGAATGCCTGCCGCGGATTCGCGAGATTGCTGAAGCGGCTCGAGCCATTCGAGACGACGTGATCGTGCTTTGTCATGGCGGTCCGATCGCAATGCCCGACGATGCCCAGTTCGTTCTTGATCGCCTCGAGATGGTCGATGGCTTCTATGGAGCCAGCTCGATGGAGCGACTGCCCACCGAAGTCGCGCTGCAGGCGCAGGTTGAAAAGTTCACGCAGATTCGGCGAGGCTGAGGAAGGCAGGCAGTGGGGCAGTAAGGCAGTAAGGCAGTGGGGCAGTGGGGCAGTGGGGAAGACAGGCAGTAAGGCAGTGAGGCAGGAAGAAGGCAATAAGGGTGGCGACGACGGGGCTAAGCTGGACTCGTTACAATTGACGCTTCGCTTGCTGGTGGACATGGTTGGAAAACGGAGAGGAGCATCGAGATGTGGGTTCGTACACCGATTGTCGCGTTATTGCTGGGCTGGGGCGTCCTGTTGGCTCCACGTGCGGTGGCTCAGGATGCGGCGGCTCAGGATGCGGTGGGTGAGCCGGCGGGATTGTTTGAAATCCGTCTCGTGGAGGATTCGCCTGGCAAGGATCTCATCGAGGCCGAGATTCAAGAGAGCGGCGAGAAGGTCTACCTGCATCGGATTTCGGTGATTGCGCCGGAAGACATCGCAAGATCGGAAGTGGTGGCGGACTCCCTCGGTCAACCTGCGATCTCGGTTGATTTCACCGACGCGGGCGCCGAGAAGATGGCCTTTGTGACCAAGAGTTACCAAGGCAAACGACTGGCATTGGTTGTCGACGGCCAAGTGATCAGCGCTCCGAGGGTCGTCACAACCATCTCCTCGAAAGCTCAAATCACGGGCAACTTCGACGAGGCCGAGGCCAAACGCATCGCCAAGGCGCTGCAGAGCCACGAGGTCAATTCCCCACTAGCGACCACGACTGAGCTTCCCGCATGGGTCACCCTCTTCAACGGCCGCGACCTCACGGGCTGGGTGAACGTCAACACCGCGCCCAACACTTGGACGGTCAAGGATGGATTGATGGTGTGCAGCGGCCAGCCGATCGGCGTGATGCGGTCGGAGAAGCAGTACGAGAACTTCATCTTGCACATTGAGTGGCGTCACATGAAACCCGGAGGCAATTCGGGCGTGTTCGTTTGGAGCGAAGGCTCCGTCCCCGAAGGCACTCGACTTCCCAAAGGAATGGAAGTCCAGATGCTCGAGCGC
>JARFQX010000227.1 GCA_029287555.1 Rubripirellula sp.
CAACGCGAATCGTGTCGGCTGCTGTTTTCCGACGAGCCGCTCGCTCGCGGCGAGTTGGCCGCGGCCCGCGAAAGCTCCGCGGGTGCCGACCCTCCCGCCAACGAGATCGATTTCGGCCCCGAAGCTCTGGTTCGGGCGGCGTGCAGCGAGCAGGTCGACATCGTGGTGGCCGCAATCGTCGGCCGGGCTGGTCTGGAGAGCACCTTAGCCGCCGTCGAATCGGGCAAACGCGTCGCCTTGGCGAACAAGGAAACTCTGGTTGTCGCGGGGCCGGTGGTGCGATCAGCGCTGGGAACCAGCGGTGCCGAACTGCTGCCGGTTGATAGTGAACATTCGGCTATCTTCCAATGTTTGCAGGGGGCCGTCTCGCCGCCCAAGAAGTTGATTCTGACCGCTAGCGGCGGGCCCTTTCGAACCTGGACGAGCCAACAGATGGCCGAGGCGACTCCCGATTCCGCCCTCGCCCACCCAACCTGGGAGATGGGGCCAAAGATCACCGTCGATTCCGCGACGATGATGAACAAGGCCCTGGAAGTGATCGAGGCCCGCTGGCTCTTCGATCTACCGGCTAGCTCGATCGAGGTGGTCGTTCACCCCCAGTCAATCATTCATTCAATGGTCGAATTCGAGGACGGGTCGGTGCTCGCCCAGCTCAGTCCGCCCGACATGCGATTGCCGATCCAGTACGCGTTGACCTACCCGCGGCGACTCCCCTGCGAAACCGAGCCGCTGGACCGCACCCGCAGTTGGCAACTCGATTTGGAGGTGGCCGATCGAGAGCGATTCCCGGCGCTGGAGCTTGGATTCGAGGTCGCCAAGGCCGGCGGGACGGCCGGCGCGGTGCTCAATGCAGCCAATGAGGAGGCGGTCGGTCTGTTCCTCCGCGGACAAATCCGGTTTACTGACATTGTGAAGGGATGTCGGGACGTGCTCGAGCGTCACCATTTTGAGGCGAGCCCCCCGCTATCCCGACTGCTAGAGCTTGACCGCTGGGCCCGAGCCGAGCTGCGTCGCCGATTTTCAGCTTCCTAGCGGATCGCCCTGTTCCCGGCTTGACCCGAGTCAAACTTTGACGATTCACTGGCGACGCCAGCGCTTGAATGGACCAGAATGTTTTAATGGAGAGGGTGCGGTCGAAAACCTTTTGCGGAAGACGCTCGGTTCGCGGGATCGTCCTTCGGCCGTGACTCGGTTGGCCCGAGGTTTCCCCAACCCCGACCACTCTCCCGGACTGACACAAAGGCACCGATAGATGATTGATTGGTTCGCAGACTTGATGCCCTTGGCTGCCGCGGTCAGTGATGACGCGGGATTCCTCAGCACGCTCCTTTACCGGATCGTTCTCTGGGTGCAGATCGCCTTGGGGATCGGTTTGGTGATCTTCGTTCACGAGCTTGGACACTTCGTTGCGGCGAAGACGTTTGGGGTGAAATGCGAGAAGTTCTATGTCGGCTTTGATGTGCCGTTGAAGATCGGCCCGATCAAGTTTCCGCGCACCTTGGGCAAGTTTCGTTATGGGGAAACGGAGTATGGCATTGGAGTGATTCCCCTTGGCGGTTACGTCAAGATGCTTGGCCAAGACGATGACCCGCGCAAGCAGGAAGCCGAGGCGAAGCGGATTCGCACGGGCGAGGAGGCTGAAGACGCGGAGACACCGAGGCTCGACCCGCGGAGCTTTCCGGCAAAACCGGTGTGGCAGCGGATGATCATTATCAGCGCCGGGGTTGTGATGAACGTGATCACCGGTGTGCTCTTCGCCGCCATCGCCTACGGTTACGGGGTCTCTTACATCCCAGCAGTCGTCGGTGGCGTCACTCCGGGTGGACCCGCCTGGCAAGCCGGGATCGAGCCGGGCGGTCGAGTTGTTTCGGTGGGGAGCTGGAGCGATCCCGAAATGCATTTCCGCGAGATGCGGATGGAGATTCTCACCAAGGGCTTGGAGTATCCCGACGAGCCGATCAACCTGGCCGTGCAATACGACGACGGCGTGCAGGATTACGAACTTCGAACGCAAGCCGATCCCCAGCGTCAAGATGCTCGGATGGTGGGACTGGCCATGCCGAACTCCTCAAAGATCGCCGAGGAGACCTACGCGGCTCCGGAATCGGTCGCGGCTGAGTCGCTCGGCCCGGAGGATGCTGGCGCGGAAGTGATCGCGTTTGACGGAACACCGATCAAGCAGGATTCGATCAATCCGGTCACACCGATGATGGATTACCTCTACAGGCATCCTGGCAAGCCGGTGGAGTTACGTTTGCGTCGAGGCGACGGGACCGAGCGAACCGTCACGCTGCCACCGCAGCCGGCCAAGTCGCTTGGCGTTCGATACGCCATCGGTCCGATTGTGGCATTGGTGGCGAAGGGACCGGCCGCGACGGCGGGGCTGAAGATCGGTGATCGCATTCGCCAGGTCAACGACGATGTTTCACCGGATGCCTACGGCGTGGCCGAGCAGCTGGTCGGAGTCCAGGAGCCGGTGAAGTTGGTGGTCGAGCGAGGTGAAGGCGAGTCGAGCGAGACGTTGGAGATTACGATCAAGCCGGTTGAGTCGCTTCAGAGTATCGCTCCGACGTCGAGTATTGCCGGTGAGGTTGCGATCAACAGTGTTGGCTTTGCCTACCGGCCGCTCCCCTTGGTAGAGTCGATCGTGCTGCCGAAATCGGACGATGCGGAGTCGGCTTCCGGCCTGGCCTCAGATGAGAATTCGATTCAGCCAGGGGACACGCTCGAGTGGGTCGAGTTGGATGAAGCGATCTCCAAAGATTTGATCCCCGAAGACGACGAACATCGCGCCGCGTTAATCGAGCAACTGGTCGAACGGTGGGAAATCTCGCCCATTCGACCGCTCAACAGCCTGCGCGAGTTGATCCAGATCCTGCCGACCGGGACGCCGCTGACCGTCGCCGTCACCAGACCCGCGCGGGATGGCGAGAAGGCCAAGGTCATCAGCACCACCGTTCGCGTCGCGGAGGATGAACTCAAGATGTTCGATCGCGGTCTGGTGCTAGGTCAACGGCAAGCCATGCAACAGGCGGGGTCGGTTCAACAGGCGCTGTCCCTGGGGCTTCGCGAAGGCTACCGACGATTTACCGACGTGATTCGTTTCCTGAAGATGATTCCGCGTGGCCAGATCAAGCTGCGACACGTTGGTGGTCCGCTTGAGATCGTGAACATTGCGAAGAACGAAGCGGAGAAAGGGATCGCACCTCAGTTGATGTTCCTGACGATGCTTAGCATGAACTTGGCAATCCTCAACTTCCTGCCAATCCCGGCGCTCGATGGCGGTCACATGATGTTCTTGATCTACGAATTGGTGGCCGGCAAGCGAGCGAACGAACAACTCGAGTTCCGCCTGACCGTGGCGGGACTGTTAACGTTGTTGATGTTGATGGCAGTTGTCTTTGCGAACGACATCATCCGACACCTGTAATCGACCGAACGGCCGGCTCATCTCTTCAATCGAGCAGATGCAAGATTGATTCTCACAACGCGCCCGAGTCGGGCGTCAAAGCAGATTCGGGTTGCTTCGAATCTCGACCGACCGACGGGACTTGGATCCAAGTCGCGTCTTCGATCCAACCGTCGCGACCGTTGCCAGAATCGTCAACGAGTCTGTTCCCTTCGCCTTCATCCATTTGATACAACACGAGTGTGTCTGTGTCAGGAAGGAACCGATCGGGCGGCTTGAAGCTCGAGCCATATCTCGCTACCCGCGAGATACGAACCGTTTCAATCTTTCCTTCGAAGAACTGGTGTGGATTGTCAGAGGGGCTTGGGTCCGCTCCCACGTAGAAACTAAGCCGCGATGCCATATGCTCTTTGAGGGGAGCGGTTTCGTTTTTTTCACCATCGACAAAGAGTGTAACCTGCTTGCCAGTGAACACGGCGGCGAGGTGAACGCGCTGCCCGAGAACAGCCTTGGTGGATGACCTTGCCGCTACATAATTGGAACCATCGCTTTTCGATGATCGGTGCGCCCAGAGCGCAACCCAACGTGATGATTGAAGCCCCAGTGCAATTCCGGCATGCTCGCAGTTCGCGACCACAGATTGCAGAACCTCGCCCGTGCTCACGGGTGTGGCGACTGCCTCAATCGTGATGGGATCATCGCCATCGAACGACAAATCTCTTATCCGAACAAACGATCGATTACCATCGAAAGAAAGTGCGTATCTCGCACTCGAACGGCGACTCTCTTCAGGCGGTGCGTTCCGGGTGATCGGCGAAGGTTTCGAGCTTTGTTCCGACGGAATCGAAACCACGGGGCGAAAGCCGATGTGGTCGCGCCGATCTTTGGGCTCGATGGAATGGAAGGAATGGGACCGAACGCTGTCGCGAGTGGCAAACGAGCCGCCGCGTAACTGGCGAAGGATGTCATCCCGGACGGGAGACCGCCGTCCCGAGATCGGGTCTTCGACCTTTTCCCAGACGTTGCCATGCATGTTGAACAAACCGAAGTCGTTTGGCAATCGCGATGCGACCGGCTCGCTACGAACGAGATTCTCACGCCCCGTGTTGGCGTATTGCGGGAGCAGAGACTCCGGCTCGCCGAATGAGTAACTTCCTTTGGTGCCAGCACGACAGGCGTATTCCCACTCGGGTCCAGTGGGCAAACGATACCCCGCCAGGGACTTGGAGTTTTCCTGGATTCGCATCCCCGCTGCGAATGCCCCGTAGTCGTTCGGTTCATAAACCCACTGATTTGAGTGAATTCCATCCCGTCTGCTCAACCAGTTGCAGTAAGCGGCAGTCGCGTAGTGATCAACAAATGCCGCGGGGCAGTCGTTTGTGGGAGCGGTTACACGGGCATAGCTGTGGTCATCCCGAAAGCGGAGAAACTCGGCGACGGTAACTTCGTGGTCACAAATCGCAAAACGATGGCGCACGCTGCTCGAGTCGCTTTCGCTGGGATGAAGGATAACCATGGTTTGCCCTTCGCGGTTGACATACCATCTTCGCTTGGTGTCTCGCGAGGCAACGAATTGCTCTCGATCATTGTCTTGGGACTGAACACCTAGATCACCCGGGGGCGGGTCAACCAGCCGATCTCGATCGACCGCTACAGGCTGTTCGTTGGCCAATGCGCGAGTCACCTTCATCAAGTCAGGAAGCTCGACGCCCCACCGCCGCAAAGTTAACGATGCGGAACCGTGTATCCCCGGGTCCGGATCGTTGACGTATAAATCGCGAAGATACCCTTCGATGCGTTCCCTTTCCGAACCTGGCAAGAGGCCGAGTTCCGATCCCGCAAGTATCTGAATCAGTGCTCGACGAGCAGACGTATCCGTCTCGACAATCAACTGGTTTGCGATCGTGACGGGATCTGCCTGAAGCTTCCAGAAATAGAAGATCAGCATGCTGCGGAATGAGGGGTCAGGTGAAAATCTCAGGAGAGGCCATACAAGGTCGGTGTGGCCCAAATGCATCAAAGTTACCGCTGCGATCGCTTGTCGTGTCCAGAACGCATCACGTCGCTTTGCTGATAGGGGATTAGGCATCTCTGCCTGTAGCTCAGCGAATAGTAAGTCCTTGGTAACCGAAGCATGCGATCGAAGCGATTGGATCAGGGGCGAGTACTCGGCCAGGTCTTCGGCAACGAGAATTGAATTGACGAGCTGCACGGGTTGGTCATGACAATAATCGGCGAGTAACAAAGCCGCGGCTTCGCGTTGACGCTCGCTGCGGCCGCCGTCTGCGTGGATCCGTGCCAGCGGCTCAATCAGCACCTCGCGCGCGAGTTGCAGTTGACTCGACCACGAACCAAAACTCATTTTCGTGACACGGCTCGTCAAGTGATCGGCGACAAAATCGGAAAGTGCCTCCCATCGCTCGTCCTCCGGCGAGAGTTGGGATAAAGCCACCGCCGCTTGAAATCGTTCGGACTCCGAATGGCTCTTATCCGATACGATTCGCCAAAGGTCTTGGGTGACTCGATGCTTGTATGGTTCAAGGGCTTCGCAGAGCACCCGCAACTCTTCGGGCGTGCAAATTGAAAGCTGCTGGCCTAGATAGTCGGCCTGTCTCTCATCGGCCGCTAACAGTCCGAGAGCGAGATGGAGCCTCTCTTCAGAACCAGCCTGGTGCTTTGTGATCTCATTTCGAAGCAACGGGTAAGACCATTCCCGGAGATCTTCCAATTCAGAGACGACAATCGGGACCGTTCCGATTCTCGTGTTCTTTAGCATCTCGACCAGGCCTGCGGCGCGCGTGGCGTCTTTTGTCTCGGCGATCACGCCCCGAACTCGCAAGCCAATCAGGCCTATCGCGGTCACCGCCAGGAAGATGAGACCCAATCGCAGCCCGAGTGCAAGGCCCGCGCTGCCCATCATCTTGTGCTGGGCTCGTGTCCATTGAGTCTTGTCGGTGAAGTACCGAATCGCGGCATACTCCCGCCAAGTCGGCAAGTGTCGGTTTTGGGGCCTCGCGTTCCAGAGAACCGCCCGTTCGGCGAGCAATCGTTCGACGCGAATGCGGCGAGAATCTTGAGGCGCACCCTCAGGACTTGACGCCAGAGATTTCTCTACCAGTTTGTCCTCTTCTTCCGAGGGAGCAATCTCGCAATCCGTGATCGCGGAGATCACGTCATCCAACGATTGAAACCTTTCTCCGGGCTTCTTCGCCATCATCCGACGACAGATCGCCTCGAGCGAGACGGGAATGTCAGCACGCGCACTTCGGAGAAACGGGATTTCTGCATCACGGTGCTGTGCAAGAATCTCGATGCTCGTGTCCCCTTTGTAGGGCGTCTCGCCCATAAGCAGGTAGTACAGCGTGCAACCGAGGCTATAAATGTCAGAACGGGTATCGGCCAAACCTGCATCGCGAGACTGCTCCGGCGCCATGAACGAAGCGGTTCCGAGGACCGCACCCGCCTCGGTAAGATTCTCAGCCCTAAGTTCCGGTTCTGTCTCGCCTGCCCGGCAGTCAACCGACCGGCTTTGCACCAGCCGGAAGGATTCGTCCACGTCGGCAAGGCCCAGATCGAGGACTTTGACCAAGCCCTCATTGGTTTGCATCAGGTTACTTGGTTTGATGTCTCGATGTACCACTCCGCGGCGATGTGCATAGCGCAGCCCATTGGCTGCCTGTCCAATGCAATCCACAGCGCGCTCGACAGTCAAAGGCCCGTCACGTCGCACGATCTTCGCCAAATCCTCGCCCCGCACGTACTCCATGACAAGAAAATGAATACCCTTCGACTGATCTGCATCGTAGACGCGGACGATGTTGACGTTCTCGAGCGT
>JARFQX010000352.1 GCA_029287555.1 Rubripirellula sp.
TTCTTCACGGCCATGTTGTGGCGCAGGCGAGGCTTGAAGGCATTGCTCTGGCATCGCTTCAAGCGGATCTTTTTGCCTCTTGCCATCGGCATGTTCACGATTGTTCCAGCGGTTTGGGTGGTTGTGATTGGGGCTGGCATCCTGCAGTCGCGCGAGGTCGCCGGTGAGATCGAGGCCGATCTTTGGTCAGCCGCGAAGTCGGGTAACCTCGAAAAAATCCAGGCACAACTTGGCCGGGGAGTCGCGATCAACGAACTCGACGCTGTGTTCGGCGCAACGCCACTGACCATGGCGGCTTGGAACGGAAACCCCGAGGCGATGGAAGCACTGATCTCCGCCGGAGCCGACGTCAATGCCAGAAATCGGGATGGGTCCACACCGCTACACGGAGCCGCTCTGTTTGGGCACCAGGAGGCGTTTGACCTGCTGGTCGACGGGGGAGCCGAGACGAGCGCCCGAAATCGCGTTGGTAAGACTCCCCTTGATTCACTCGGCGCCCCTTGGGGACGCACCATGATCTTGGGCAATGTGCTTGGGATCACCATCGATCCAGCGACGGTATTTCAAGGTCGAAAGGCGATCGCCGAGACCGTGCAATCCGATGGCACAGGTCAAACGCCTGTGAAGATCGATGCGATGAATCGCGCCGAGCAGCTTGCGGGATTGAGTGCGTTGATGGTCCTGCTAACCCTGTTCCCGCTCTTTCACCATCTTTGGTTTCTCTGGTTTCTCTGCTGGCTCGTCCTCGCCTTTGCCCTCTACGCTTGGATCGCCGGTCGCTTGAAGTGGAAAGTACCCGACCGGTTGGTCGCCACACCGCTGCGCTACGCCTGGCTGATTCCGGTCGCCTTCGTACCGCAAGCGATGATGGGAATCCTGGGCCCGAACTTCGGTCCCGATACATCAACTGGACTGATCCCGATTCCTCAAATACTGGTGTATTACGCCATCTTCTTCTTTTTCGGCGCGATCTACTTCGATAGCGACGATCAAGAAGCAAAGCTCGGAAGTCGATGGTACGCGACGTTACCTTTGGCGTTGCTGGTCGTCTTTCCGCTCGGTTACGAAATGACGACGGGACATTGGGGATTCAGCAATGAATGGCTCAACTCAAGACTGTATCGACCGGCTGCTGTCGCCCTGCAAGTCACTTACACGTGGCTGATGTGTTTTGGATTAATGGGAGCGTTTCGCCGCGTCTACTCGGATGAGAGCAAGACGATGCGCTACGTTTCCGACTCGTCCTACTGGCTCTACCTGGCGCACCTTCCCTTGATCATGGTCGTTCAGGTGCTGGTGCGCAACTGGCAGGCGCCGGCAATCGTCAAGTTCACGTTCGTTTGCACCGTCACCACGGCGATTCTGTTGGCAAGTTACCAGTTGTTCGTCCGGTACACACCGATCGGCACACTACTCAACGGCCCACGCCCACGACCTTCCAAGCCAGCCTCGTCGCTTCCGGCGACGGGCGAGGCACCGGCTTGACGACGATTCGAGCTGAAAAAGTGTGGGCGAGACGATTGATTCTTTTTGGTGGCCCCGTGGGTTGGCTGGTTTGGGAAGGAACACGCGGGGACGCGAGAGTCACTAAGGCGCGGGGAAGAAGTTGAGAGTTGGCGGGCCGATCCTTCTTCCTTTGCGACCCCCCGTCTCTCGGGCCTCGGCGTGAAATTTCCTTGCTCTGGAAAGTTGAGGGGGGGCCAGATTGCCGGGGACAAGACACGTGTCGTGTGTAAATTGCCGGACCAACTTCGGGGCGTTGATTCTCCCGACTGGCTGGTCAAGAATGGAGTTCGGTGGTTGAACGGGTACATCGGGGGACGGCGAACGTTCCATCGGTGTTGTTCAATCACACCCCCGCAGGTCACGTGTTCAAACGGCCACGTGTCATTCGCACCCGTTGCGACGGCGGACGTCGACTCATCCCATGTTCTTGTTTCACCTGCGAAGCCTGCTGATCGGCTGCGCGTTGGTCGCAAGCCTGACGCCGCTCGGGGGTCGTGCATCGTTGCAGGCCGCCGAGGTTGACTTTTCCACCCCGCTGCAAGCTTTTTTCAAGCAGTTCTGCCGCGACTGTCATGCGGAGGGCGCGGAGGAAGGCGGTTTGGCGATGGACTCGCTCGATCGCAACCTCAGCGATCCAGCCACGTTTGCGCGCTGGCAGCGAATCTACGATCGCGTCGCCAAAGGCGAAATGCCTCCGCCGGATGCGGATCAGCCGGACGATGAACAACGAACAAGCTTCATCAATTCGCTTGAGCTTCCTCTGATCGAAGCTCACCGGCATGCCAAAGGAACGGTGCTGCGACGATTGAATCGGCGGGAGTTCGAAAACACACTGAATGATCTCTTCGGAACCAATCTCGATCTGGTCAATTTGCTTCCTGAAGACGGTCGCTCTCACGAGTTTGACAACGTTGGCGAAGCACTGAATCTCTCGATGATCCAGTTGCAGCGCTACCTGGAAGCTGTCGACGCGGTGATGGATTCTTCGATCGCCAAGACCTCCCGGCCGCCCGAGCCGACCAAGAAGCGCGCGAACTACGCCGAAACGCGCGAGGGGGAACGGCACATCGGCGAGGTTTGGAAACAACTTGACGACGGCGCGGTCGTTTTCTTCAAGGCGTCTGGTTACCCGTCGGGCATGCTTCGGTCGGCCAACGTTCGCGAAGCAGGCCTCTATCGCATCGGCGTCACCGGTTATGCCTACCAGTCTGAAGAGCCGATCACCTTCGCGATTGGCGCCACAACCTTCGAGCGTGGCGCCGAACGGCCCACGTTTGCTTATCGTTCGCTGCCTCCAGGATCACCGACCACGGTTGAGATCGAAGCCTGGATCGACAAGCGTTACATGATCGAGCTAACACCGTGGGGGATTAACGACAACGATAATGAGATCCGCCTTCAGGGTATTGATGCTTACGAAGGACCGGGGCTTGCCATCTTGCACGTTGATCTGGAGGGTCCGCTAACCGACGAGTTTCCCAGCCGTGGCCACCGGCTCCTCTTTGATGGGTTAACCCGAGTCGAGGTTCCGCTGCCCGATGGTCGCACCAAACGAAAGCCTTGGGAAGTTCCCGAATTCGAAATCAAATCGGATGATCTAAGGGCCGATGTGCAGCGAGTCCTGCTTCGCGTTGCCCAGGCGGCCTTTCGACGAAGCGTCGACGCAAGCGACGTTCAACTCTATCTTGACTTGTTTGATGACGAGTTAAGGGAAGGTTCAAGTGCCGAGGAAGCACTGCGGACGGCGACGGCGGCAATCTTCTGTTCACCTGACTTCCTCTACTTGCGTGAACCGTCGGGTTGGCTTGACGACGCCTCTCTTGCATCCCGCTTGTCGTATTTTCTCACTCGCACGGCGCCTGACGAAGAACTGCAGAAGGCGGCGCGATCGGGAAGGCTTGCCACCGATCGTGAACTATTGCTCGAACACACGCGTCGATTGATGCGAGGGCCTCACCACGATCGCTTCGTCACCGATTTCACCGATGCCTGGTTGAATCTACGCGACATCGAATTCACGGCTCCCGACATGAATCTGTTTCCTGAGTTCGACGCGTTCCTTCAGGATTCGATGCTCAAGGAAACGCGTCAGTTCTTTGCATCGTTGATCTCCGAGAACCAGCCGGTGGGTCACTTGATCCGATCCGATCACGCGATGCTGAACAACCGGCTAGCCCAGCATTACGGAATCGATAACGTGATCGGTCCGGAAATTCGGCGAGTCGAGTTACGGCCAGAGAGCGTCCGGGGAGGCATCCTCTCGCAAGCGAGCATCTTGAAGGTTTCCGCCAACGGCACCAACACATCGCCCGTTGTCCGGGGCGTTTGGGTCATGGAGCGAATGCTCGGCGTGGTACCACCACCACCGCCACCAGGCGTTCCCGGAGTTGAACCGGATATACGCGGCGCCTCGACTCTGCGTGAGTTACTCGACAAACATCGCAACCTGGACAGTTGCCGCGGGTGTCATGCGATGATCGATCCGCCGGGATTTGCAATGGAGAGTTTCGACCCGATTGGTGGTTGGCGGACACACTACCGCAGTCTCGGCGAGGGGGAACGAGTCAATCACGAAGTCAATGGGCGGCGCGTCCGCTATCGCATCGGCCCGCAGGTGGATCCCAGCGGCGAGCTGGCCGATGGAACCAAGTTCGATGGTTACGTCGAATTTCGCGATCATTTAGCAAGCGATCAGCGAACACTCGCTCGCACGTTGACGACCAAGCTGTTGACCTTTGCGACGGGTCGAGAAATGGGATTCTCCGATCGCAAGACGATCGAGACCATCGTTGACGAAGCCGCATCCCGGGGCTTCGGCGTCCGTGATTTGATCGAGCAAGTCGCGTTGAGCGACATTTTCCACCACAAGTAATCCCAAACATTTTGCAACAGTCCTTCACCATGGATGGATCGACACCGCCGCAAACTCATCCACTGACCTCAACCCGAAGCTCCCCGCCATGTTGATCCCAAGAAAACCCCTCCATCGTCGTCATCTGTTGCGCGGATGCGGGGCCGCGGTGATCGCGCTTCCGTTTCTTGAAGCCATGGGACCTTCGCTCGGACGCCAAGTGCTCGGTGGCGAGCCGGAAGGTGGATCCCCCAAACGTTTCGTCGCCATGTGCGCGACCCTCGGGTTTCATGGTCCCCACCTTTTTCCGGCCAGCCCCGATGCGGATTTCCAGTGGACGCCTTACCTGCTGAAACTGGCCAACAACCGCGAACACTTCACGCTTTTCTCGGGACTCAGTCATCCCGAACAGCAGGGAAACAACGGTCACGCATCCGAGTTGACCTGGCTGACCTCGGCGCGCCGTCCGGGTCTGGCCGGGTTTCGCAATTCGATCTCGTTGGACCAGTTGATTGCACAACAGATTGGCATCAAGACCCGTTTTCCGTACTTGGCGTTGTCTACCAGCGGACGTTCGATGTCTTGGTCCGCTGGTGGAGTGGAGATCCCAGGGATGACCTCCCCTTCGAAGCTCTTCACCGCGCTGTTCGTCGAAGGCTCGCAGAAAGAAATCGCTGCCGAGATGCGCGGACTTCAACGGGGGCGAAGCATTCTCGACACGGTGGGCAGGCGGGCCCGTGAACTGGAACGAGAGCTGGGGCACGCCGACCGTGAGAAGTTGGACGAGTACCTGACCGCTGTGCGTGACTTGGAGCGACGGCTGCAACAATCCGAAGGTTGGGTCCGCCGACCGAAACCGCAGGTCGATGCGGAAGCACCAAAAGATGTCACCGACAAGAACGACGCGATTGCAAAACAGCGGTTGCTGTACGACATGATCGTGCTGGCCTTGCAAAGCGACTCAACGCGGACAATCACCTACCAGCTGAGCGGCATGAATGCGGTGCCGACCATTCCTGGCGTCAACGGTGATTGGCACGGCCTGTCGCATCATGGCAAAGATCCAAAGAAGATTGAGGAGTTGAAGATTATCGAGGAAGCGGAGCTTGAAGCGTTCGATGAGTTCCTCAGTAAACTCCGCGCGATTGACGAGAACGGCCGCACGTTGCTCGATCACACCGCCGTGCTGTTCGGATCCAATCTGGGTAATGCTAGTTCCCACGACTGGCACAATCTTCCCATCATTGTTGCCGGAGGCGGATACAAGCACGGCTCGTACGTGGCACACGATGCCAAGGACAATACGCCACTGGCAAACCTGTTCGTCGAGCTCGCCCAGCGAATGGGAGTTGAAACGGATTCCTTTGGAAGCAGCTCCGCAGCGGGCGTCCGAGGCCTCGAGCCGGCGTGATCCGTTAGAATGAAGTAATTGGCGGTGTCCAATTAACATTCCATCTATGATTCCCTCCACGATGCGTTACCTCAGTCTCACCTTGCCTTTCATCGTGTTTCTCTGCGGAGTTGGGTTACTCAAGGCCGACGAGATTCGCTTTAACCGTGACATCAGGCCGATCCTTTCCGACGCCTGCTTCGCGTGCCATGGCCCGGATGAAGCGCATCGCGAGGCCGATTTGCGCTTGGATGTGGAATCGTCTGCGAAGTCCTTGGCGATAGTTCCGGGTGATCCGGAGGCGAGTGAATTGATCGCGAGGATCACGTCGGACGACGCCGATCTGCTGATGCCGCCTTCCGATAGCGGTAAACAACTGACGCCCGAACAGATTGCGAAGCTCAAGCGTTGGGTCGAGCGCGGTGCGCCGTACGAAGCGTACTGGGCGTACCAGCCGCCGGTCCAACATCCGGTCCCGGTGACCGGGTCGGATTGGTCCAAGGATCCGGTCGACGAGTTCCTGCTCGCGCGACAACAGCTCAAAGGGTTACAGCCTTCACCCGACACAGATCGGCGGACGTTGATTCGCCGCTTGAGCTTGGATCTGACGGGATTGCCACCAACACCGGGGGAAGTCGACGCGTTTGTCAACGATCGGCGACCCACCGCGTACCGCCGGCTCGTCGATCGACTGTTGGCCTCGCCCGAGTATGGCGAGCGGATGGCGATCTATTGGCTGGACTTGGTGCGATACGCCGACACCGTTGGTTACCACGGCGATCAAGACCACAACATCTCCCCTTATCGTGACTACGTCATTGACGCGGGCAACGAGGATCTGCCGCTGGACCAAGTCACTCGTGAGCAACTGGCTGGCGATCTACTGCCCGCACCAACGGTCTCCCAACTCGTCGCCACTGGCTACAACCGTCTCTTGCAGACATCGCACGAAGGGGGCGTCCAGCCGAAAGAGTATCTAGCCATCTACGCAGCCGATCGCGTTCGCAACCTGTCGGCCGTGTGGATGGGCGCGACCGTCGGATGTGCCCAGTGTCATGACCACAAGTACGATCCGTTCACGCTCAAGGACTTCTATTCTCTGGCCGCGTTCTTTGCCGACATTGACGAGGACCAGCACTTCAAGGTGGGTTCGAACTCGCTACCGACCAGGCGGCCGCCGGAGATCGCCGTGCTGAATCGGTGGCAACAAGAACGGGTGGAAGCGATCGATTCCCGGACCGAGGAGTTGAATCGACGCTTGGAGTTGGCCAGTCCCGAGCAGGCCGACGCGCTGCGGGAGGAAATCAAATCGCTGCGAGCGGAGCGCGAGTCCCTGCAGCAGCAGGCCCGAATGACGATGGTGACCGAGTCGATCGAACCGCGGGAGATTCGTGTCTTGCCACGGGGAAATTGGCTCGACGATAGTGGCCCGATCGTGGAACCGGCCATTCCCGAGTTCCTGGGCGAACTTCCCAGCCAAGGACGACGTTCCAACCGACTCGATCTGGCCCACTGGATGGTGGACGCCAACGAGGGGATCGGTGGCATGACCGCGCGGGTTTTCGTTAACCGCTACTGGTACCAGTTGTTCGGACGCGGCCTTTCCCCGTCGCTCGCGGATTTCGGCGGCCAAGGCCAACCCCCGACACACCCCGAATTGCTGGACCATCTGGCGGTTGACTTCGTCAAGGGAGGTTGGAGCGTCAAACGGAGCGTCCGTCGGCTGGTGCTTTCGCGCGCCTATCGGCAAGCGTCCCGCACCAGTGACTCAATGCGTCACTCAGATCCCTACACCGAGTCCGTCGCTCGCCAGGCCCGATCCCGAGTGCCCGCTGTACTGGTGCGTGACAACGCGTTGGCGATCAGTGGGATGTTGCTTTCCAAAGTCGGTGGAGCTAGCGTCAAGCCGCACCAGCCGGCCGGTTACTACCGGCATCTGAATTTTCCCAAGCGACT
>JARFQX010000478.1 GCA_029287555.1 Rubripirellula sp.
GTTCGTGTCGGTGCCCTTGGCGAAATCCATCTCGCCGAGGGTGATTGCTCGCTCAGCCCCGGGCGCCGCGTGATCGTGCGGACGGCTCGAGGGGTGGAACTTGGGTGGATTGCCGCGCCGCTACGCCGACTCGGCGGCGATTTGGCTGGGACTGCCAAGAACACAACGGCTCACGTGCTGCGGCCTACGACGTCTCAGGACGAACTGCTGCTGAAACGTCTGGAACGGCATAAACGACGGGCGGTGGAGGCCTGTCGCGCCGCGCTTCATGCATCGGGGTCGAACGCGACGCTGCTGGATGTCGATCAAATTTTTGATGGCGGAACGCTGGTGATGCACTTCTTGGGCGACCCCGATGAGCAGGCCGAGACCGTCACCGCGAAGGTGGTCGATCAATACGAATCGGTGGTGCGCTCGAGACATTTCGCGAATTTGCTGCAGGCTGGCTGCGGTCCGGGTTGTGGCACCGCCGAGGCAGCCGGCTGCGGCGAGGCGGGGGGCTGCGGCCAATGTGGGCTGGCGGGCAGCTGTGCAAGCCGGTCAAAGTAGAGGCCCCGGTCCGGTCGCGTTCACGGCCCGCGGTCGTCCGCGCGATGCCTTGAATCCGCCACGTTTACCACGAGAGAGACTATCTCATGGCCGACCGCCTGATCGATCCCTCGCCGCATCCCGAACTTGTCGGTGACCGAGTGTTCGTCGCCTCCAACGCAACGGTCCTCGGTCGCGTCCGTCTCGGGAACGACTCGAGCGTGTGGTTCGGCGCAGTTGTCCGCGGCGATACCGAACGGGTGGAAATCGGGGAACGCTCGAATATTCAGGACCTTTCGGTGCTACATGCCGATCCGGGCTACCCCTGTCGAATCGGCAGGGGAGTCACGGTGGGTCACGCGGCAGTGGTCCATGGGGCGATGGTCCACGACGGCGCGCTGATTGGAATCCGTGCCGTCGTTCTGAACGGTGCGGTCATCGGATCTGGAGCCCTGGTTGGCGCCGGTTCGGTGGTACCCGAGGGGCGCGAGATTCCGCCCGGACATCTGGCGGTCGGCGCTCCCGCTCGCGTCATTCGTGAACTCTCCGACGATGACCGACGCCGCATCGAAGAAACAGCGGACCATTACGTGCAGGCTGCGAAGGCCTATCGTCAGTGACTCCAGAGCGGATCGATCGTGCTCTTACTTGAGTGTGAGGCGGTCCTCGTGTTCGACGTTGTTACGAGGCCTCTTCGGCGTGCTCCTTGAGCAATTTTTTGATCCGTTCCAACGCTGCGGCTCGTTCGTTCTCGGGATTCTTCGACTTGTAGGCAAAGTCGTTGAGCTCAAAGCCAACCGTTGGATGGGTGCTAATATGCCCCATGCCAATCTCCGTGAGCGGCAACTCGTAGAGCAAGGCCAAAGTGAGCATCGCGAGGTCCCGCACTTGAGGCTGCGCTGCTTCTGCCCCAAAGCCACGATTGGAAACGATTCGATTGTCACTGAGAAAACGGCTTAACAAGTCTGTCTGACTTTCGTCGCCGAACTTGGAAATCGCCTGCATGCACGTCGCGATGACCCCGGTTTGGGTGGTTTCTTCGAGCGTGCGGAGGGCCAGTGGAAGAGTGTTCGGCATGTCCCACGCCATTCCTCGATACAAGACATCGTCTCGCATCGTCAGGCTGGTTCGCAGCATCCATTTGTTGAATAACGCATTGAATGGACCCGCCAATTCGTTATCAAGACGAATCGTCGAGACGACGTGCCGCTGCGCCAGATTCAGCAGCAAGGTCTCATAACGGATGTTGAGCATCACATTGGCGTCAGTGCTGAGGAGCAACAGGGCGAAGACGTCCGCCCGACTGGATTCAAAGTCCGCGGAGAACAAATTCGCTTGAACCTTCCCCACCACCTCGTCGAGCGCGACGATTCGCTCGGCCGAGGTACCGTCGAGTGATTTCACCAGCGCTGGGTGAGCTTGCATCATTTCGACGAACAATTCGCGGACGGGGATCGAGTCCCCCAACTGCTCCTGAACGGCTTTCCAGCCGATAAAATCGTCATGTTTTCCGGCCAGGAACTCGCCGATTCGCGTTTGCAAATCTCCTTCGGTCATTTGTTTGACGATCTGTCCGGCCCGCAGTCGCGTCTCGGCGTCGGCGGACTTGGAGGCAGCCACCTTCAGGGCGGGTAATGCGGCGTGTCCCATGTCCATCAGGTGAACGGCGGCCCGCTCGCGAGTGGCAAACTCACCGGAACCTAGCTGTTCAATCCAGAGCGAAACGGCAGCGAGTTCTTCGTCGCTGAGCGATCGTCCGCCCGGGGCTTCTGGTCCGTCCGCGCGGGCTGGCTCGAATGATCCGTTCTCGGGCGTTTCCGCGGCATCCGCAGGTGGCTGCAACTCCTCGGTTGCACGGCGAATCTGTGCCAAGGCGGGCGAACCCCCGAATCCGACGAGGGTCACCAGAATCGGCAAGATGGCAGGAAGCGAAAATCGGTAAACGGCGATCATGTAACGCTCGGGTGCGAGATTCCACCAGTAGGAGGCCGCCGCGGCGACGGTCCGGTCTGAAGCTACTACTTGATAGGAGCGTACCTTTCCCGTCATCGTGCAACGTCGGCAAGACTTTGTCCACCTAGAGAGCCGACTTCGTGAACTTTTCCATGCGGTTAACGAGCCCTGGACGACTTCCCCGACAGTTGGGGCTTGATGACACGGAGGCTTCCCAAGGGCTGCGAATCAAGCTGCGAATCAATAGGGGTGTTGACGATTTCCCGTATCTTGGACGGTCCGCTGACGAAAGGAAAGCCCGAAAACGGTTGTCGATCGCCGCGTCGACGGGTAGGCGTGTGTTACTCGCGGGCGAGACGTCTCGCCAATGTCGCGTCGATTCCAGGGATTTGCGGCCGCTTGCAGGCTACACCTGCTAAAGAGCCATGACTACAT
>JARFQX010000504.1 GCA_029287555.1 Rubripirellula sp.
GGCGGGAGGCTGCCGCGGGGCATCCAGACGAGCGAGCCGCGTGAAGAGAATGCTGAACCTCAAGACTGTTCAAACCACCAATCATGTGACCATCGGCGACACGATTGCCTCGCAGTCCTCAGCCGACCACGAGCGGAAAGAGAGATCTTGCTCGATGCCCACTACCATCGAACCTCGATCATCGAACGTCAATCATCGAAGCTCGGTGAGCGTTTGCTCAAAGAGCGTCCTCGCCTCGCTCCCCAGTACGAATCCGAATGGAGTCTTCCAGACTCGTGACAAAGATCTTGCCATCACCGATTTGGCCGGTCTGGGCGGTCTGCAGAATTGTATCGATGACCATTTGCAAGTTGTCGTCGGTACAAATCACTTCGATTTTCACCTTCGGCACGAAATCAATCGCGTACTCGGTACCACGGTAGATCTCGGTATGACCCTTTTGACGACCAAAGCCGCGAACCTCGCTGACGGTCATCCCGTGAATCCCTTGGTCAGTGAGAGCGTTCTTCACATCTTCGAGCTTGAAGTGACGGACGATGGCTTCGACTTTCTTCACGATCTTACCTCGGACAGGGACGTACAATGCAGCTCTCGCAAGCAAGCGGCATTGTACACTCGACAAGCGTGTCAGCCACCGGGGCTCCGAGCGGCGAACCATCTAATGGCAGGGAAATTGCCCCCAGGGCGTCTGTGACGCAGGACCTCCTCGGTTTCAGGGGGTCCGAGTGAAAATCCACCACGAATCGGGAAAAAATGGCGTGTATTTCGATTTTGAGCCATCGGGCGACTTTCTGATCAGAGCCCCTGCCCTGCCCCGCAGCCGATCGCTCCATCGATTCAACCCGATTCTCCCAGGCCCTCAAGCCCGACCCAGGCAACTTCCTCGGTCCCACTCTCCTGATTGGCGACCCGAGAGAGTACGAACAGTAGATCGCTCAAACGATTCAGATAGACGGCCACCTCTTCGGTGACGTTGGCTCCGCTCTCGCGGCAAAGCCGAATCACGCGTCGCTCGGCTCGTCGGCAAATCGCCCGGGCCAAATGAAGCGAACAGGCACCCGGGCTGCCCGCTGGCAGCACGAAACTCCGCAGCGGCGGTAGCGACTCTTCATGTGCGTCGATCCACCGCTCGAGCCGCCGAATGTGCTTGTCTCCGATCACCCGAGTTCCGTGACGCTCCGGATCGGGAGTGGCCAATTCCGCTCCGATGGCAAACAGTTCGTGCTGGACCTGAGTGAGGTGTTGGTCCACGAGCGGCCCGACGCCCGAAACCCTAGCGACGCCGATTGCCGCATTGAGCTCATCGACCGTGCCATAGGCCTCAATCCGACTATCGTCCTTCGACACTCGCGGCCCGCCGAATAGACCGGTGCTGCCATTGTCGCCCGTCCGCGTGTAGATTTTCATGTTCAATCCTGCTCAGCGTAGCGGTCATGGCGAGCCTTCAAGTGATGGATGCGTCGACTCGATCCGCCCAATCGTGGAAACCACAAATCCCAAGAAGATCCTCGCAGCCACGGATTCGACAAACGAACCGGGGAAATCGACGTCACCGACCCGCGCCAGGTCCCTTCGTCCCGATTTTCGGGTAGGTGCTTAGTTGTAGGAAAGTGTCGTTGATCGGCAAGCCATGAAAAGATTCGCGAATCAACAAGTCAAGGCTGCAGGCATTTTACTGATGTCGGTTACCGGGGACTCCGCGGAGTTCTTGCTGCTTCGACATCCCGACCGCTGGGATCTTCCCAAGGGTCACTGCGAACAAGACGAGAGCCTTCGACACGCCGCCCTGCGGGAAACCGAGGAAGAAACGGGTATCCCGGCTGACCAAATATCTCTGGACGAGAATTTTCTGTTCAAGATCACCTACCCCGTTCGTTACCCGGCGACGGGCTCCCAGATTTTTCAGAAACAGGTGAACTACTTTCTCGGTTACCTGACCTCCAAACCACAGTTGAAGCTGACCGAGCACGAGGGAGCCGAGTGGTTCCGTTGGAACCCACCGCACCGGATTCAATCCCAGACGATCGATCCGTTACTTGCCGCGGTGGCCCAACATCGAGGCGATCTGGGAGATTAATCGAACGGTTTCCCAGAGCGACACACGATCGCCGGTCCGCCGCAGCTAGCTTTTCCCCGCGACTTCCACTTTGATCGCTCGCATCGTCTCGAGCAAAGGCACCAGGTCTTGCGCCGCGTTGCCGCTTGAAAGGTCGGTCGTGGATAGAATCAAGCGATCCGCTGCCGCTATCCCGCCCTCACTAGGATCCAGCGGTATCCACTGGTCGTCGACGTAGGCCAATGTCCAGGCGTGGTAGACAAGTCTTGGTGACTGCCCAGGAGAATACTTGAGCCCCAAGGCAAGCCGCGCCGGAATCTGCTTCGCTCGCAACGACGCGGTCAGCAGGATCGCAAGTTCCGTCGGATTGCCGGCCCAGTTCGACGCAACGACGGAAGCCTTCTGGATACCGTCGCTACCGGCGGAATCAACCAGATTCTGTCGCACGGCCCGAGTCAACTCGAGAGCCAACTCACGTGCGTTGAGCTGTTGACTCCCAATCGTCTGTGCGATGAATCGGCCGATTCGTCCATGCGCACAATCGATGTACCAGGTCTCGGTGAGATCGGCATCGATGGGGGCGAGTTCGGAACGGAGGAAGCCCTTCGCTGTTTCGCTCCTTCGACTAACGAGCACATGGGTCACGTTGTCGTCCACTCGGCGTACGAATTGGCCGGGAAAGGGTTGGATCTCCAGGCCGATCTTGGCCTTCGCCGCGGCGGTTGTTCGTTCTACTTTGTAGCCAACACGCGTCGCGCGATTGAGATCCTTGACTTTTCCGGTCAGCGGAAGGGAAGCAGCAATCCGGTCGTTGGCGGGGAAGTTCGTCGCCCGTTTCTCGTCGGTCCGGTACGCGATCAATTGCAGGGCGGGCGAATGAGTGCGAACGATCTCTCCACGGTCATCCGTCCAGATGGTTGAGTAAGTCACCGGTCCCGCCTCGGCTTGAATCTGGCAGTTGATCTCGAGCAACTCTTTCAACTCGCCATCAAGCAAAGGAACCGCTGCTCTGCCAACGCAGCGCATCTGCGCCGTGGCTAATTCGTAACGACCAGGCAAGAGCATCTTCAGCATCCGCTCCTCGCCCTTTTCCTGCATGGGACGTTGCCGAAGCGACTGTTCCAAGGCGACCAAACCGCGGCAGGTGGAATCCCAGCCGATCTTGCGCGGTGATCGGGCATTGCCGCGAATGGTTGTTACCGACAACACTCGGTCGACGACGCTGCCCGAGTACCGGGTCGTTGCCGGTCCAACGCGAACGGTGGCCTCAAATTCGCGCAAGCGGCCGTCACGACTCTCAAGACTACGCTGGGAGATTTGCTGCAGCAGGCGCAAGGGTCCCTGGTTGAGATAGAGGCGACTCTCAAGTTCGTATCGGACCATTCCCTCGCCCTCGGACTGTTTCGCCAGGAGATGGGAATAGCCCACATGTTGCTGGTTCACGAAGTAGGCATCCCAGGTTTCCCAATCGCCTTCAAACTCTGCCCCGGGTGGCTCCAAGGTGACCGCGTTCAAATCGCCATCCCGTTCCTTTTTCTGAATCGAATCCTTGAGCTCGTCAACATCGCCCTTCAACGGGGGCCGTGCCGGCAAGTCACAACCCACAGCCACAACCAGGCCGATGGCCAGGCATACGAGCGAGCGGCACAAAGGAATCTGAAAGAGTTGCACGACTCGCCGCACCCCAAGCCATTTCAAACGGGAACAAAGAGTAGAAATTCCAATTGGGTAGTATCCGTGCACGTTCGACGCCTTTCGAATGCCCGTGGGGGAGCTCATCGGACAACACTCAAGCGGGGACCGATTGGATCGATTGTACCGATCGTGACGTATTTGCCAGATCTTGCGACTGCAATCGGTAGCGTTTCTGGGAAGCTCGACGCGATCGCAAAGCGCCCTCAGCGATGTGACCTAGCGTTGGTTGTAAGCATCGGCCGTTTGGTCGATCGGTCCACACTTTGGCCTTCGCCACTCCCTCTGTCACAGCGATCTAGATCGGCATTCACCATGGGTTTTTTGAAACGCATCCTGCGAAACGGGGTGAGCGACGAAACGCTTCGAGAAATCTCCCGCGGGAGCTTCGATTCACTCAGTGACGAAGAACTTCAAACGCACATGGGGATCAACTCCTATGGCGTGTTTGACCTGACCGACGCCATTCGGCCCTCCTATGACCTACAAATCATCCCCCGCCAGGGATTCCGTTTTGACGAGTACGTTGACGAAATCAACGGCAGCACGACGCCCGTGATCATGGCGTCTGCAACTCGGCACATTCTCATGGATCTGTTTCT
>JARFQX010000588.1 GCA_029287555.1 Rubripirellula sp.
CGGGAAAGTCGGTGGCGGCACCGAAGTTGCCGGCTCCATCACCCAGCACCACGGTGACTTGATCAGCAGAATCGTTCGCGACGGCAATGTCCAATTTGCCGTCGCTGTTCAAATCGCCGATGGCTACAGAACCCCACGCACTCAAATCACCTCGCGTACCGCTGCCGATGATGCGATCGGATCTGTTGAATCCCATTGAACCATTTCCGAGGCCGACTTCCAAGTAACGTTCTTGTCTTTCGAAGTTGCGGACCTGGTCGTACCCCACCGTTGCCCAGTCGAGATTACCGTCGTCATTAAAATCTGCGACGGCAATCCCTTCCGGCCAAGCGGTGCGCAAAAATACACGAACGGGAGTCCCAAAACTACCGCTTCCGTCACCAACAACAAAGACTGCATATCCAGAGAATACAGAGCCGCTTTCCTGGTAAGTGGTGGCCAAGTCCGCGTGACCGTCGTTGTTGAAATCCCCGATCGCGACGGAACCGCCGATCGCTGTGGGACCATTCGAATCGATTTCCACGTCAGAATAGATTGGTGTGGAAAACCCTCCGTCTCCGTCGCCAAGGAGCGCGCTGACGCTGCTTCCCGGCCACACGACGAGGTCGATCAATCCGTCGGCGTTCACGTCACCAGCTTGAACAATGCTGTTATCCCTGCCCAAATCGATTGTCGTGATGCCTTCCGAATAACTACCGAAGCCGTTGTTGGAGAGGACATAAAGGACATTGCCCGCTCCGGCGATGACGATGTCAATGTCTCCGTCGCGGTCGAAATCGCCGACGTCGAGCGCCAACGGTTGGGTCTCGAGACTTGCAACCGGGATTGCATTGTCGAAGTTCCCACCACCGGTCGCAAAACTGACGTTTACTAATTGCGCTTCCGGGTTGATCGAGACAATATCCGACGGTCCTATGCCGTCGATGTTGGCAATGGCGACATCGGGGGAGTACCTGAAGTTGTCCACCGGGGGCGCAGGCACGAAGTCAACTGCGGTGAGCAAGCTCCGGTCTTCGAGGAACTCCAGTCTCGGTCGCCTCGTTGGTTTCGTTGATTGTCGTTTCCGCCGACGGACGCGCGCGCGGTTGATCGTCGCCTGGAAAATCGTGTTTCGAATCGTGCTGGACATGACATTCTCCTGCTTGCTGAGTGCGAACTGTCGGCGTCGGTGTTGTAGATCTCGTCTCTTTTGTGTCGTACCTCGCTCACGCGAACCTCTCGAGAATTGAGAGCTCACCGCCTTACGAGCCGTCTGGGGAAGCCGAAAATCACACTTCTTGAGATAGGCAGACCCCCAGCGCCGCGGGCGTTCTGGCTTCGCTGCGGATTGACGGTATCGCTTCAATCCGATCTGTAGTGCGAAATCGAGCGAGCGTGAGTCTCAGAAATCTCTAAAAAAAATCGCCCGTCGGGCCAAGGTGCGAAGCAACCCACACCAAGATCAAATGTTCACCGACGAAATCTCGCAGTTGCTCGTGGGTCAAGTGATCAGGCCTGAAACCCGGAGGATTGACGCGGCTGGATTAGCTTGAGCCGTGTTTGTTGATGGCGAATCTGCAAAAACACGAACTTCCCCGGTTCAACCTGATCCATGCTCGGGCTTGTCGCCAATCAACTGTTCGGCTTCTCGTCGAAGCAACTCGTTGATCAGGCGGTAACTCCACGCCGGCAGGGCAGCTTCCGTTGTGCCGCGCCACGGATCTGCTGGCCGGTCTTCTTGCTCCCTTGCATGGTGCATCCAGCGGTTTGCCTCCTCGGCATGGCCTTGCTCGGCGTGCACCATGGCCAAGAAGCAGGCGAGCGGAACCGGCACGTGATGCACGTCGGTAGCATCCAGGACGCTCAACAGCGCATCGCGCGTGGTGGGGCCGTCACTCGCCGTGACGTGACACTGCTGTACCGCTTCGGCGAGCTGCTGGAGCGAATCATCCAGCCGGCCCATGCGGTAAAGAACCGGACCGAGCACGCACAAACAGGGCGATGATTGGAGCGGGTCTTCCACGGCCTGGTTGGCCAGCGCCAGGATCGGTTTGGCATCCACGACGTTGGCGTGCAGCACAACGGTTCTGGCGACCACCGCTGCGATCGACGGTTCAACCGTCTGGCCGAAATGCCGCAGCATCTCCTGAATCGTTTCCCGATAGGCTGGGATGTCGCCTCGACGGAGCCGAACGAGCGCCAGCAGGTGCCAGCTATCGACCACCTCGGGATCGATCTCGACGGACTTGGCAAGAGCGGCTTCCGCCTCTCCCCACTGCTCGATCTCACCATAGAATTCGCCGGCTGCTCGATGATGTTCGCTGAGCTCCGATCGCGGGCAGATCGCCAGGCTTTTTTCCAAGTCGGATCGCGCCCGGTCGATTTGACCCATCGCCCAGTACAGCTGACCCCGGTGAAAGTACAATCGATAATCGTCGGGGCGAAGCTGATAGGCCAGTTCATAATCCCGTAGGGCTTCGTCGTATCTGCCAAGGAGATGGTAAGCGTGGCCCCGATAGCGATAGGGGTTTGCCGACTGGGGTTGATCGGCCATCCACTGGTTGGAAAACTCAATGGCCTCGTCGTATTCCTCGAGCGCAAGGTAGCCCCTGCAGATTGCGCCGAGTACAAACGTCTCGCCAGGTTGAAGCACCAGCCCCGCGCGATACTCCCGGATCGCGTCGCTGTATCGCCCGGCGCTGGCAAGGATTCTACCGCGGAAGAAGCGGAACGTCGGTTCCTGCGGCGCGAGCTCGATCGCTCGATCGCAATCAGCCAGGGCAAGCTCATAGGCTCCGGACCGCCGGTACGCATCGGCGCGGTGGTGATAGAGCCAGCTGTGGGTCTGGTTGTATTGAAGGGCTTTGCTGAAATCGGCGATCGCCTGTCTCAGGTTGCCAAGTTTGGCGTTGGCGAGCCCACGGCTGTAGGCGACACCAAACCAGCCAGGCTTGAGTTCCAGGACTCGGTTGTAATCGCTCAACGCCTTGCCATGATGCCCCAGGCTTGCATAGATGCGTCCACGTTGCAGGTAGACGTTGTAGTCGTCTGGATTGTTTTCCTGTGCACGGCTCAGCGAATCGAGTGCTGCCTGGTGTTCGCCGCGCTGGAATTGAACGGTTGAAAGGAGAAAGTACGGTTCGCTGTCGTCCGGCTCCTGTGCGGCCCACTGGCTGCAGTACTGCAACGCCTCTTCGATGTGGTCCAGCGCCACGGCAGCATCGATCAGGTGCCGTCGTGACTCGGAGTGCTTTGGATCAATCTCGATGGCTAGCAGGTACTGATCCATTGCTTCTCGGTACTGACCTTGGGCTGCAAACACCGAGCCGAGTCCGTCGCGGGCGCGAGGGTTATTGGGGGCAAGTTCGATCGCTCGGCGAAAATCGGATGCCGCCTCCGCATACTTTTTCATTCGGTGATACGCTGCTCCCCGATCTCGATAGATGTCACCGTCTTCTCCGAGCGATAAGGCTGCTGTCAAATCGTTGACGCACTGGTCCCATCTTCGCTGATCGAAGTGGAGCTCAGCGCGGCTTCGAAGGGCCTCCGCATCCGTTGGATCCAAGCGAACCGCGATACTGAAATCGGCTAAGGCCTGTTCCTCGTGGTTCAACGCCCGGTGGGTGCGACCACGATGAAGGTGGGCCCGGGCATCATCGGCCCTGCGTGCGACCGCCGCATCAAGATCCTTGAGCGCCTCGTTGTAACTCCCAGCCTTGAAGTGAAACAGTCCGCGCCAGCGCAGTGGATCGCTTGAATCCCGCACTGCATCGACCCATCGGCTCGCCAGCTCCAGACCCTCGCGGTAGCGTTTGTCATCGAGGTGGAGCGACAATAACTCGATGTAGGACGAATCATCCACCGGAAGAAGATCGATGGCCCTGTTGAAATCTTCGTAGGCCTCGGCCTGGTGCTTCAAGGCGAGATGGAACCTGCCGCGCCAGAGATAGGACGTGCCAGCGGCGGGCACAAGATCGACGTACTTGTCCGCCCAGGACAATCCTTCCTGGAGCTCCCCGAGCGTCTTGAAGGCGGAAAACAAGTGGCACCAATCGTAATAGGTCCAACTCCGCGGCGAAGCAAAGTGGCAGGCGTCGTCAAGCGATTCTCGAGCGTCAACCACTTCTCCCAAAGCGAAGTAGCACTCGGCAAGACCCGCGTAAACCGAGACAAATGCCGTGGGTTGCATTCGCCCACCATCGCTGGCCGATTGGGCGAGCCCGCGACGGAGATGGTCGATCGCCTCCTCGTAACGACCCAGCCGTTTATGGCCCCAACCGAGGAGAAAGAGAAGCTCGGGATTGTCGTGGTCGATCTCCAGCGCCTTGGAGGATGCTTGAATCGACAGTTCGGCGTGACCGGCGGTCAGTTCCCGGTAGGACAGGGCCGTCAATGCCCGGACGCTTGCGGGGTAGATTGCCTGCCAGCGATCAATCAGTTCTTTGGCGCGCTGCAGAGGCTCTTTGGTGGAACCGTTCAAGAAGGAAAGTTCGACCAAACACCCGCATAGCATTTCGAAGATGCGTTCGTCGTCCGGGCGTCCCAGTAAGGCCTTCTCCAGGTCGTCGACGGCCAGCCGGTAAAGGGACGAGGAGGGGCTTCGCAGCGCCGTATTGTACGCGGCGCGTCCGCGGTAGAAGTAAAGCAACGGATCAAACGGTTCCATCGCGATGGCGCGAGTCAGCAGATCAATGCTTCGCGTTTCGTAAGGTACCGCGAGTGATTGGACGACCAGGGAGTCAACCGTGTCTGGGTTCTGTTGCTCCGCCAATTGAAGATGTTGCTGCGCTTTGTCGGTGTCGCCAAGTTCCTGCGCGGCAGTGGCGATCAGCCAGTTGGCAGCTCCTTGCTGCTCGGGATCCAGTTCAAGCGATCGTTCCAGGTCCGCCACGGCTTCCCTGTATCGTCCGAGCTCGTGAAGGGCACTGCCTCGATAGAGATACAGCCGCGCGTCATCCGGACGGGCGTCAATTGCCTGATCGAGCAGTTGCACCGCCTGGTGAAAATCGGGGAAGATCCCGTAGCTGAGCCGCTGAGCTTTCTCCACGAGCGTCGCCACTTCCGCATCGATCCTCTCGGTTTCGGCCAGCTGGGCGCGAATCTCGGCATCCCGTTTTTCGAGTTCGAGCTGATGCATCGCCAGTTGGGTTTCGATCTCACGCAGACGGCGGCGGTGGGCGACCACCGCGGAAATTGACGCCACCAACATCGCAGCGGCAACGATCGCCGAGGCGGTCACCGGTAACCAGTTGCGCTGCACAAGCTTGCGGAGCCGATACACGGTCGACGGAGGCCGAGCCTCAATCGGCTGATTGGCCAAGTAACGCGAGATGTCCATCGCCAGCTCGTTGGCCGTGGCATAACGACGATCGCGATCCTTGGCCATGGCCTTCATCACAATCCAGTCCAATTCCCCCTGCAAAGCGGAGCGGAGATGCGGAACGTTGGTGCTTCGATCCTGGGCAATCGTCTCCGGCCACCGAGCCGTGCCAAGGCGCACGCTCGCTCGCGGAGGTTCCTCTTCGCGAATCATACGAAGCACCTGATCGAGCGGCCTGACGCGAAACTCGCGGCGGTCCACCGGTGTCTGACCAACGAGCAACTCATACAGCAGGACTCCAAGCGAATAGACATCGCTGCGTGTGTCGACATCATGATGGTCCAGCGTTGCCTGCTCCGGACTCATGTAGTCCATCGTTCCCACAAACTGTCCGTCCACCGTGAAATTGAACGAGGCGTCATCGTCGGCAACGAGGGAACGGGTCGCTTTGGCGACACCAAAGTCGATGATCTTGGGGACTGGATGATGCTCGTATCGTGCCACCAGAACGTTCGATGGCTTGATGTCGCGGTGAATGATCCCTTTCTGATGAGCATGCTGGACGGCTTCGCAAATCGGCAAGAACAAATCCAACCGCTCTCGGATCGCAAGCTTTCGCTCGTCGCAGAAATTCGTGATCGGAACGCCTCGAACCAGCTCCATGACGAAGTAAGGGCGTCCATCGTCGGTTGTCCCGCCGTCGAGAACTTTGGCGATGTTCGGATGATCCATCATCGCCAACGCTTGGCGTTCGGCCTCAAAACGCGAGATGATGTTCCGCGTGTCCATTCCGGGCCGGATGATCTTCAGCGCGACCTGGCGGTGGACCGGTTCGATTTGTTCTGCAAGGTACACTACCCCCATGCCCCCCTCGCCGATCTTTCGCCGTAATTTGTAGGGCCCGATCATGGTACCTGCGGCGACTGCCTCGCGCGGCTCGATGGCGGTACCATCCGTGGTCATCTCTCCATCGCAACGGTCGAGCAGAGCGTCTTCACCTCGGTGTGCCTCCAAGAGACGCCTGACATCCCGCATCAGATCAAGATCGCTCCCGCAAGCATCGCGCAAAAAATCATCCCACTGCTGGGGCTGATGGTTCTCCACCGCGTCGAGAAAGAGCTCCTGCACGCGATCTTCTTCGGGTTTCATCGATCACCTCACGCGGCCCAACTCGAGCGACCAATAACCATAGCGATCTGACTGTGGCACGGCGGCAATTCCAATGAAGGAGACACGGCGAGACCTGAATCTCCGATCGTTCGTCTAGTCCTCCGCGGCATCAGCAAGTTCGGCGCGGAGCCAAGCCCTGGCGTAGGTCCAATGGCGATAGGCCGTGCTTCGCGTCAATCCGATCACCTTGGCTGCCTCGTCCACCGTTAACCCAACAAAGATTCGCAGCTTGACCAGTTCCGCCGCTTGCGGTGATTGTCGGGCCAGTTTGCTCAAGGCCTCATTCATCGACAGCAGCCGGTCCGGGTCGGCGAGAACCGTCAGTTCCGCATCCTGCAGCGGGCAGCGACGCCGGCCTCCGCCCCCCTTCATCGACCGTTTGCGACGAGCCGTCTCGATCAGGATGCGTCGCATCGCCTCGGCAGCAGCCGAGAAGAAAGGACCACGGCTGTTCCAAGTCTCGCACTCGTTCTCAACCGTCAACCTCAAGTAGGCCTCATGCACCAGCGCGGTGGCCTGGAGCGTCTGATCCGGTTTCTCGCTATTGAGATAGATCGAAGCCAGTCTGCGAAGATCCCCATAGACCATTGGCAGCAACGCCTCGGCTGCCGTTGGGTCACCGTGCTCCAG
>JARFQX010000648.1 GCA_029287555.1 Rubripirellula sp.
GTCATTGTCTCGTGGGCTCGGAGATGTGTATAAGAGACAGCTCCACGTGAACATTCTTGAAGTGAACAGCGCTGATGCGCCCCGGCACCTTCTTGTGCATGTATTGATTGACCACTGGACGAAGTGTGATCAAGTCCCAGTTAGCGAACTCCCTGGGTGCTGCGTTCGGTTTCCAATATTCCGCGTTAACGGTCACGTTTTTCACCAATACATCTTCGATGGACATCTCTTCCCCAGGTTCGAAGAGGAAGGGCGTCATGGCGTGGTGGAGCACGTGCAAGTTCCTTAGCTTGATGCGACGCATATACTTCGCGCGACTCTCGTGGCCCAGCAAGAAGATGCGGGCTCGGTCGCACCACAGGAGGCAGTCCTCGACTGTGATGTCTTCGACGTTGTTGTTACGACCTTCTTCATAAACACTTCCCTTCATGGCGATGCAATCGTCGTCCGTGCGAATGAAGCAATCACGAATGGTGACACGCTGCGAGTTTACGGGGTTGATGCCGTCGTCGTTGGGGTTCTTGCTGTTGCAGATCTTGATATTCGTCATGTTCACGGAGTCGCAGTGCCGCGGCACGATGGTCCAGCCCCAGGAGCCGCGCAGGATGATCCCTTCGATGGTGACATTCGACGAACGTTGGATGCCGATCATGTTGCCGGGCCCGTTGCGCCAGGCCCAATCGTTGCCGCAAAGGATTCCGCGACCCCGGATGGTGACATTGCGGCTGTTCTCGATGTCGACGCTACCCTTGACCACCGCGCCGCCTGCGATGTAGAGCGTCTGGTTCGAGCCCACACGGATATCGCGTTGATGGTGTATGCCGGGGCCGAAATAGATCACATCAGGGTCATCCTTGCGTGGCGGTCGCGCTTCCAACGGATTGGCGAACAGAAGCAACGCGTCCAGCCTGCCGTTGGGCTCGATCGAGAGTTTGGAAGGTCTGTCCAGGGTAAAGGTGGCGGTATTTCCATTGACGGTCGGTTTGATTCCGGAAGCGACAGGTCGGATGACCAGCTCGTCCAGATCGCCCTTCAGCGACGTGACGCGGACGGTTACCGGATCGGACATGTCGAAGGAAGCAAACGAATAGGGCCCGCCCAGTTGTCCCGGCTTGACGAGCCAGTCGCTGGAGTCTTTGACATCCGTGACGCGCGCAAGGTAGATGTCGACCGGCTGACCGTCGACTTCCAATGCATAGTCTGCGGACAGATCTTCCCCTTGCGGCGCCGGGTAGACGACGACCTCGGCTCGGCAAGGGAAAGGTCCGAGAAGTAGCAGGAGCAGAATCCGGGTTACGTGAGCGAGCTTGTTCATCACCGATCCTTTCGACAATAAGCGCAGTTTCACAAACCAGTGCCGACTCAGTTCGAATGCGGCACCTTGTTGACCGTGTCCTGCCGGGGGGGCACCTTCCGTTGCAAGTTGGACCAATCTAACGCACGACGTCACTTCGCTTCGGCGCATTTTTCGCTGATTCCGGTCCGAGATATCACGAAGATTGCGTCGAAGGAATCAGGCCAAGGCGGCGAGGACGATGCACCCTATGCGAGTTCGAGAAGGGAGAGTCGAGGGCGGTAAGGGTAGATCATATGCCTTTGTGAATCGGACGCGGAGCGCCGGAGCCAACGGGGCGGCGGCCAAGAGACCTTGGTTTCAGAATCAGCGCGATCCGCCGCTCGCGCTCAGCGATTTGTTGGACGCCTACTGCTGTCTGGGCGTTGTCGCCATGATCTGTTTTCTTGCCCGAATCGAATTGTCAAGATCGCCTCTTTCGACTTTGCGGCTGTAGACGTTATCAATGTCCTGATTTCCCGCGTCAGCCTTGATCGCCTTGAAGCTTCGTCCATGCTGCATGCACACCTTGTTGCCCTTGACGATCGTGTTGCAAGTCGAGATGCGCAGTCCGACAAAACTGCCGGCTTCACGCACTCGCGAATCATAGATGACATTGGCCAGGATTCTGTTGCCGTCCGCCAACCTCGGAGTTGGCGAGGCGCGGTCTTGATCAACCAGATAGACAGCATCAGCGCCTGCTTCGATGATTGTATTTCCCTGCAGAAGATTGTTGGCCGACTGGATGAGTACCCCTTGGCGCGTCGTATTCTCCACAACATTGTTCCGGATGATATTCTCTTCGGAGGATGACATCAATCCGCACGCAAGACACTTTCGTGTCCGTTGCGAGTGCTCAAGGCGCGCCAGAGCTCGATGTCAATCGAATCACCGACAAACCGAATACTGCCGTCACAGGCTGCCGTGTTGACACCGCCGCGATGAAAACTGCGAGCCGCCACCAGGCCCATACGTTGCGTAACGTTCATGCAGTCAAATTTGCGTGGGTTGGGCTCGAACCAATGATTGTAAATGGTATTTCCGTAGTTCCCCATGATCCACTTTTCGCCGCGGTAGCCGTACCAGGAACCATTTTGACGAAGTTCGCATTCGGCGGGCGTGGTTGTCGCGGCATTGGAGAACTCCCAGATTCCAAAACGCTCATCCGCCATCTCTGCAGGCGATTGGGGGACCAGTCCGCCGAGGATTCGCTCACTGAACGCGATCGTTTGCGACGAACCGTCGAGTAGATCGCGAAACCCGACTCTTGAATTCGAGAAGAACACGCCGTCGGCTTTCGTGAGCGTTCCGTGGTTCACGTTTCCGCTGCCCGAACAAACTGCATAGTTTGTTGCACCAAACTCGGAACCGGTGACTCGTCCATCGTTCGCGACCTCACTCGGGCATAGGAAGAGTGGGAACCGAGTCGTCGCCGCGGCATAGTTTTTTGAGCCGTCCAAGACTGTGCCGCTCGACAAAGTGAACGTGATCGGTGGAGACCGTCGATCGATCTGTGCGGAAACAACTCCCTCACAATAGGGCAGCAGATAGGCGTGAGTCGAGAAGACTCGCGGGAAGGGAGCACCTCGTCCGGGAGGAAAATGTTTCTTGACCGCATGATGATTCTGAAGGGCCAACGCCAATTGCCGCAGATTGTTTTGACAAGACATCTGTCGAGCAGCTTCACGGCTCGACTGCACCGCCGGCAATAAGATCGCCACGACGATCGAGATGACCGAAATCACAGTCAGCAATTCGATTAGAGTGAACGCCTCTTGACGGACGTACCGCATCGTTGCTCGATGATTCATTCTTCAATGATGATTGTTGCGAAAGTCGACGCTGAGGTGAGATGGTCGCGAGTTGGGAAAGCCGTTGCCGACGATCGACCGGCGATAGTACCAATTCCCGGCACAATGATCAAAGTTTGGAAGGATATGGAGGTCGTTAGGTGACGGCTCAAAAAATTTGCGATCAAACTCGAATACCGCTACATTGCTCGGGCAAACCTGAACAAACCGCCAAAAGTGTACAGCGAAATCGAATTCGTTCTTCTTCGAGCGAACGTTTGCCTGCAGCCATTCATTGAGTTGAAGGAGGGGTCGAGTGTTTCAAGTAGCCGGTGTTGCTCTGATATACATCTGTTCCATAGTGCTTTTGGCCTCCTCGCTGTTCGCGCAGCAACCAGCAAGGCCTGATGGTTCGATCAATGATCGTGTCAACTTCACGAAGGCGGAAATCCAAACGGGACGGCACAGTCTGAACGCCTATTGTGGTCGATGTCATGGTCGAGATGGACGCGGAGGTCGCGGACCGGATTTAACCGATGGCGTGTACAAGCACGTAAAGAAAGACAAAGACATACTGGATATCGTTGCCAACGGGATTCCTGGTACGGCAATGGCCGGGATTGGCGACGGCGCGGAAGATTTTCTGTGGTCGGTTGTGGCGTACATTCGGTCTGAAGGTGCAAAAGCAACGGGCAAGCCGGCGATAGTCGGTGATTGGAAACGTGGCAAAAAACTCTTTGAGACGCACAAGTGCAACAGTTGCCATTGGGCCAACGGAGAAGGCGGACGCCTGGGAACCGACCTAACCGGGATCGCTGCCACGCCCGATTATGTGCGTGAATCACTAAGAAACCCGAACGCGTTGGTCGACGGGATGCATCAACGGGTAACGCTATTGAATGCAGTCGGAAAGGTGATTTCGGGCAAACTTCTGAGCGAAGATACCTTCACTGCTCTGGTGATGACCATGGACGAGGAATTGCTCTCCATCCCCAAGAATCGCGTGACCATCAAG
>JARFQX010000663.1 GCA_029287555.1 Rubripirellula sp.
GCCCACCACTGATGCGCCACCGCTGCAACGTCGGAGAATTTCGATGCCCCGATCCCGACAATAATCCATGTCGATTTCTTCCCCGACGCGAGTCGACCGTCCAGCAACGACCACATGGGATGGCATCTCCCAAAAACGCAACGATTCTCCCCCCTCGCCTTGGTCGGCCGAAAGCAACAGCGCTTCATCGAGCGCCAAGTGGTCGCGGGAGTCGGTAAAATGGTCGAAGATTTTCCGCATATTGAATAGACCGTATCCCGTCGCCTGAGCGGCCGTTCACTCCGATCTCAAGGATTCCAGAAGCGGCATCCGCGCGACCCGCCCAACAGCAATCAAGCCAGCAAGCATGCCGAAGAGGATGATTCCGGCGATGATCGACAAAGGCTCGATAATCGGAGGCTCGAGCCCGCTGATCAAAGCGTGCGGCAACACCGCGACGATCGCACACAGGGCGCCGCAACCGATTCCCATCAACAACAGTCCCGCCGTTTCACGCATCACGACCATCGCCAATCGACGACGAGTGAAGCCGATCGCCCGCATCACCGCCAATTCTTGACGCCGCTCCAACACGCTGCGCAGCTGTGCCACGGCAAGCCCAATCGTCCCGAGCAGCAACCCCAGGGCGCCGAGGCTCTGAAACGTTCGCAGGTAGGTGTTCTGGACGGCTAACATCCCACTCAACACACCACGCGCATCGGAAACGTCCATCCCCACATCGCCCAAGCGATTCTCTAGCACGCCGGCAACCGTTTCGGTCTCATCGCGGTCGCACCCGAATAAGAAGAAACGATAGCCGTTGACCTCCGGAAAGACGCGTTCGAAGTTCTCCTCGCCAATCAATAACTTTCCCTGCAGCACCGAATTGGAAAGCAACCCGACCACCTCAAACGTGATGGGCTTGCCCGGCTCATATTCAAACGTCTTGCGCTCACCGATTCCCTTCGTCATCTGCAAACTCCACATCGCCGTGTTTTGATCGATCACGACGGGGACCGGATCCTCTTCGGTTCCCCCTGCACCACGGTTGAGTGCATCCCACGGTGAATCGCCCGGATCAATCTCGCTCACCGCGGCCCACTGGAATCCCGGTAGTGACGCCTCCGCAATCGAACCCCCGAACGAATTGGGAACTCCCAACACCGTCGGCCTGGTCGCCTGGTACAGGTTATTGCAACTGGCATCTTGCCCAACTCGCAACCGCATCGGAACGATAACGGCATCGTCCAGCACTTGCCTGTCGACCGCGAGCAACTCGGCTCGCACGTTGGGATCGCGCAAATCGCGATAGAGTGGTTGCGCGGTCTGGCCGATCAGTTCGAACCCACCCGTCCCTTCGTCCGACGGTTGCAAGCGGAATGCGGCAATTGCGATGATCAAAAACGCGGCGCTCGACATCAAACCGATCGTCATGGTGCTGCGCAAGGGATGTCGAGTGGCATTGCGCGAAGCCAACTCCGCAAGCGAGTAGGCACTCACCTCCTCACCCGTGCTGATCCGGCGCGGCTGACAAAGACGCGAGTAGACTCCGACCAGTGCCGCGATCAACAACAACATGCCGCCGCCGACAAACGCCCCAGCTGCGACTTGTCCGCCAGTGGTGGCGCCAAACCCGGCGATGACCATCGCTAGCACACCCAGAGCGGCCGCGATGGTCAACCATCGTTTGCCACTGGCCGAACGCGTTGGGCTCTGATCGGTTTCTCGCTGCGAAAGCAGGGACTGCGCATCGCTCTTGAGCAGCCAACGCATCGACATCCACAGCGTGGTCACGGCAACCAACCATCCCGCAAGCCCTCCAAGCAGAAGGCTGCGGATTGACCAGTGAAAGGTGAGAAACGGAACGGTCACCGCGCCGACCCACCATGAACGCAGCGCCCACAGGACCAGAGCCGCGTAGGCCACACCTCCGAGAATCCCCAGCAGCACCCCAACCAAAGCAATCGCCGATCCTTCGCCCATCGCCAATCGGGCCACTTTGGCCGGCCGCCAACCGACGGCCAACAACATCCCATACTGCCGCATCCGCTGGGCCAGTCCCAAGCGAAACAACATCGCGATCAACATCACCGCGGCAAAGATCACAAAGAAACTGAGGGCAAGAAATAAACCGTCAAACGGAGTCGTACCGCGAGAGGCCGCCAACTGCTGCTGGCGAATCGGTCGAACCGCCCAGCCGAGTTCCTGCTTCACTTCGTCGAGATGACTCACCAATTGGCTCTTGAGCGATTCCAAGTCGTCCGCTGCTCCACGGGCGAAGCGCAATCCGGTGATTCTGCCGAACCGACTGGAGAACAATCGCTCACCTTCGCTCAGTGGCAGAAACAACTTGGGAGTCAACCGATGATTGTTCCAATACTCATCGTCCGCGCCGGTGATCTCTCGGTCCAATGCGAAGGGCAGATCCCAATCGCTGATCGAGTCCTGGTCGGTCACACCCGGGACGGTGGGAGTCAGATCAGGATCGTTGTAGACCGTCGGAGCCTGATTAAAAGTGGCCTCGCGCCGGCGTCGAAACGGAGTGGCCGGCTCGGTGATCGGAACAACCTGCGTCACGATCGCATCGAAAGACCGCTCGATTTCCTCTCCGCTTTCCGTTTCGGGTTCGTAGTAGGCCACCCGCAGCGGCGTCCCCACACTCGCCTTCAACCGCTCGGCGGCCCAGCTGTTGAGGACCACGGGGATCCGGTCACTTTTCCCCCGATCTTCCGGCAACGAATAATTAAGCGGCAACTCGTCGGTTGAATCAACCGCCGTCATCGTGCTGTAGGGA
>JARFQX010000665.1 GCA_029287555.1 Rubripirellula sp.
GCACGCGTGGCGTTATCGAGACTACGTCATTGACGCCTTCAACGATGACGTTCCTTATGATCGCTTTCTGACTGAACAGATTGCCGGAGATCTGTTGCCTGCGGAAACGCCGGCGGATCGAGACCGCCATTTGATCGCGACGGGTTTTCTGGCGATGGCAGCTAAACCGGCCAAGGCCATGAACAACGATTTCGACATGGATGTCGTGGCCGATCAGATCGACGTGATCGGTACGGGCATCCTGGGCATCAGTGTCGCCTGCGCTCGCTGTCATGATCACAAGTTCGATCCCATTTCAACGCGTGATTACTACGCCCTGGCCGGCATCTTTACCAGCAGCGAGACCATGTGGGGAGTCGCGGCCAACGAAAAGCTGACCGCCCCGGCAACCGATCTGCACGTGCTGGAAGCCGCTCCAAGGAATCCTCCCCCGAAAGACTTTGTGGACGCGGTGTTGGTGTTGGAATCGAACACCGGTAAACCGAAAGCAATTCCCAAACCTCCGTGGCCCGTGGGAACTCCGTTGGCGATGGGGGTTCGTGATGTCAAGGAACCGGCCGACTGCAAAATCAACATTAAGGGTGATTCAAAGAAGCTGGGGGAAGCCGTGCCCCGCGGGTTTCTTACCGCCTGCAAGGTGGAATCGTCGTCGGACTTTGCGATCAACCCGAAGCAAAGCGGACGCCTCGAGCTGGCTCAGTGGTTGACTCGGGGTGACCATCCGCAAACGGCGCGAGTGTTGGTGAATCGCGTCTGGCAGCATCTGTTCGGGACCGGCCTTGTCAGCACGCCAAATGATTTCGGAGTCTATGGCGAACGACCGACTCACCCGGAGCTTCTCGATCACCTGGCGATTTGCTTGGTCGATGACGGCTGGTCGATCAAGAAGTTAATCCGCAACATCGTCCTCAGCCGCACCTATCAGCTCAGCAGTCACGCCGCCGACGGCACGATCAAAGCGGATTCCGCGGCAACGCTTCTGAGTCACCATCAGCGGCGTCGCCTGGATGCCGAAGCTTTGCGAGACTGCATGCTGCAAGCAAGCGGACAGTTGAATCTCGATCCGGCTCAGGGATCGCTGGTGCAGCATCGCGATATACTGGTCAATCTGGCCGGCAACCTTCACCAGCCCAGTCGACACCGCAGCGTGTACCTGTGTTACTTGCGCAGTTCACCACCGCCGGCGTTGGCCGCTTTTGATTTGCCGGAATTTACGTCGGTGACAGGTCGACGAGACACCAGCACCGTTCCCGGTCAAGCGTTGCACTTGTTCAACAGTCCGTTTGTGGTCAGTCAGGCCGAGGCATTTGCAGGGGAGGTTCTGGCGACGACGGAGGACGAAAACGATCGCATTTGCACAGCTTGGCAACGCGCGTTCGGACGGAATCCAACGGCGGATGAAGAGCAGCAAGCAGCGGTGTTCCTGCGCGGCGCCGAAGAAGAGCTTGGCCGGCCGAAAGCTGCTTGGGCCAGTTTGTGTCAGGCGTTGTTGATGACCAACGAGTTTCGTTACGTGGACTGAACGATGATCGATTTTTCTCGGCGACAGATGCTGCAGTCCGTTTCCTGCGGATTTGGTTACCTGGCGTTTCAAGGCTTGCGTGCTCGGTCCGTGCAAGCGGATTCCATCGGCGGCATCGGTGGCCTGGCATCACGGACGACTCCGCATCGAGCCGCGGCGAAACGGGTCATCTTTCTCTGCATGAGCGGCGGGCCCGCTCAACTGGACACCTTCGACTACAAGCCTCAAACGGGCAACAAAAAACATCCTGGTTCCGTGTTTCAATTTAGTCAGCACGGCGAATGCGGCATGTGGATTTCGGAGCTGATGCCGGAGACCGCCAAGCACGCGGATCGTTTATGCATGATCAACGGCATGTACGCCGACACGGGCATTCATGCGCAGTCGTTTCTTCAGCTTCACACCGGCGAGCGTCTGCGTCCTCGGCCGAGTCTCGGTTCGTGGATCCACTACGGGCTGGGAACTGAAAACGAAAACCTGCCGGGCTTCATCAGCCTGAACACGTCAAAGAGTTCCACCTACTCCAGTTCATTTCTGCCGTCGATCTATAACGGTACTCCGATTGGTGTCAACGGCGAGGATATGTCACTGGCGACTATCAAGAATGTCAGCAGTGGACACCTTTCTGAAGCGAGCAAACGGCGACAGTTGGATTTCGTGCAGTCGATGAATCACCGGCATCTTGCTGGGCGCCCCGGCGACGACGAGCTGGAGAGCGTGATTCGGTCGATGGAACTCGGCTTCCGCATGCAGTCGTCGGCACCGGATCTGCTGGATATCACTGATGAGACGCAGGTCACACTCGACGCGTACCGAGTTGGCAAGAAGTTAAAGGTCGGCACGTGTCGTCCAACCGACTTTGGCCGCCAGTGCCTGCTGGCTCGTCGCTTTGCCGAAGCTGGGGTGCGTTTCATCGAGGTCAATCACGGTGGTTGGGATCAGCACAAGAACCACCGTCGCGACTTGAAGGCGAATTGCGAAACGGTGGATGCTCCGATCGCCGCTTTGCTTCGCGATCTTGAGCAACGCGGACTTCTCGACGACACGCTGGTGGTTTGGGGGGGGGAATTTGGTCGACCAGGTTTGACACCCGAGGACGGCAAAGATGAAACCGGTCACAATCCAAACGGTTTTACCTTCTGGATGGCCGGCGGCGGCATGAAACGCGGCCACGTCCACGGCAGCACCAACGAAACCGGCGCGCGGGCTGTCGAAGGCAAAGTTCACTTTCGGGACCTGCATGCCACGATTCTGCACGCCTTGGGCTTACCGCCGAACGACCTGACCTATTTCCATCAAGGCCGGGCCCACCGATTGACCGGACCGGAGGGTGGCAGCGTGGTGCACGATTTGTTTGCTTAGCGAATCGGTGGTAGATCGGAAACATTTGTTGATTTGAGTTCAGGTTCCAATCATGCGTGGCCCGCTGATCCTGCCGCTACTTGTTGCAATCATGGTTCCGACGTTTGCATCAGCCCAGCAGGAGGTGCGAATGCAAGAGGCCACCGAGCGTGAGCCGCTGCGCTACCTGTTCTACTCCCCGGAACGCGATGAATCGGCCATCGAGCAAACGTTTCCGCTTGTGCTCTTCCTGCATGGCGGCGGTGAGGGCGGCAGCGATATCAAGAAAGTGACGAAGCATGGCTTGCCCAAGCTGATTGCTGCCGGAAAGAAGTTTCCTTTCTACGTGGTTTCTCCACAGAACCCCAGCGAGAAACAGTTCTGGGATGATCAGCAGCTGATTCGCCTCGTTGACGAGGTGGTCGCCCACCATCCGATTGATGAATCTCGGATTTATCTCACCGGTCTTAGTCGCGGCGGCTACGGCGCCTGGCGGCTAGCGATTCAAAACCCAAATCGCTTCGCGGCGCTTGTGCCGATCAGCGGTGGAGGTCCCGTGCCGTATGCGAAACGAATCAAGCACATCCCCACGTGGGCGTTTCATGGACAGCAGGATTCGGTGATACCGGTTGAAGAATCAAGGCGGATGATCGATGCCCTTCGCAAAGCGGGCGGAAAGGCAATGTTGACGATTTACCCGAATGCGCAGCACGACGCGTGGACCCAAGCCTATGACGATCCCGATTTGTACAATTGGCTATTGAGGCACCGTCTTGACGCGGTGCAAGCCGAGTGACCTGCGGCCGTGAATGTCGTGCGATAGCCCGAAACGGGTAGACTCACGATTTACTTATTTACGAAGGACAATCGTCGATCGAGATAGCAAGCGAAACGGCGAGAGTCACAAAGTGGATGTTTCTCCTCATTCTGCATCACCGGTTCCCTGCGATGAAGCAGTCGCCCAACCGTGCCCGTTCGGAATGACCGGAGCGTCGTGGCGAAGCTTTGGAATGTTCGCGAGCGGGGCGAGTGTCCTTGCCCATGACGCGTGCTGGGCGGCTAATTGATTTGCAACGTCGTGGTGCTTCACCGCCAGGTCGTGTTCTTCCCGTG
>JARFQX010000670.1 GCA_029287555.1 Rubripirellula sp.
TCGCTCCGCTGTCGGCTCGATACACCTACTACGCGATCCTGGGCAGCCACTTGTTATTAGCGATGGCGGTACCATTTCTTGCTCTGCGAGCGGTTTACCTGGCATGGAAGGGCCGAATCGTTGCCCACAAACGCTTGGTGACGTATGCCTATCCGATCTGGATGTACGTTTCGGTCACTGGCGTACTGGTCTACCTGATGCTGTACCAGATCTACGCGGCACCGACCGGCCCATCTTAGAACGACATGGGGCTGACGCGGCGAGCGCTGCCGGCGGTAACCCGGACTCGTCCTGCTCTTGAGCAGCCAAGGCATTCAAATGGCCATCACCAAGTGGTGGGTATGCGTTCACTATTGCGCTGAGAGTCTGACTTCAATGGAGGATTTGAGCCAACACCGAAACGTTTCGGACGCTGCGGGCTCTACAATGGAGACACCGTAAAAAGAGAAGCATTGTGGAACGCCGGCCCTTGCTCAAGGCCATCCATCTACTCGTTTGTTGCAAGCTCCATTGTCCGAAGCCAGCGACTACAACCTCCCGACCGCAGATGGCCTAACCATCGATTCCGCCGGTTCAGGTGAAGTCTCGCGTTCCCGAGCGACGAAACCGGTTGCCGACGGCGGCATTCCCGAAATGCTCGGCGATTACGTCATCCGCAAACTGATCGGCTGCGGGGGAATGGGTAAAGTCTACCTGGCCGAACACAAGCGGATGCAGCGAATTGTTGCAATCAAGATGCTGCCGATGGAATTGATGGGCGACGACACGGCGGTGGAGAGGTTTTACGAAGAAGTCCGTACAGCATCACGCCTGATGCATCCCGCCATCGTCACCGCTTTCGACGCAGGCGAGTCGGATGGCATTCACTATTTCGCGATGGAGTACTTTGAGGGCGAAACGCTCTCGGACGTGGTGAGCCAGCGTGGGCCGATGTTGTTGGAAGACGCAGCGGATGTTGTTTCTCAAGCCGCAACCGGCTTGCTGCACGCGCACCGCGCCGGGATTATTCATCGCGATGTCAAACCCGCGAATTTAATGCGCGCGTCCGATGGGACCGTGAAGGTCCTGGACCTTGGTCTGGCGCGCATTAGCACGGCTTGCATCACTGCCAACGGCAACCTTCCCGAAAAGGGATCCAAACAGTCGGGTGGCCGCATCACGGGGACGCTGCCCTACATGTCGCCGGAACAGCTGCAAGACGCGGATTCAGTCGATAGTCGCAGCGACATCTACTCGCTTGGCGCAACGTTGTACTTCTTGTTGACCGGTCGACCGCCCTACTCGGGCAACTTTGTTCAGATGATCAACGGTCACTTGCACGGTGAAATACCCGATTTGATGCATGAACGCTCCGATGTTGACATGAGATTCACCAACATCTTTCGTCGGATGATGGCTAAGTCGCGTTCGGAACGTTATGCCTCCCTGGATGAGGTAATCGAGGAACTATCGATTTACGCAAGTCAAGGTGAGGTCGCGCCCTGGCTCGCTGATCTGTCACCCGCGCCCTCCGCCAGTTACCCGCCAAGCGACAAGAATCGTAATCAGGATGACGAAACCGGTAGCCCCCAATCAACCAAGGTCTTGGGAATCGACTTTGGCATGTTCTACGCGACAGCAGCAGAAGCCTCTCCTTCCGGCAGTGCGCGAGTTCTACCAATCGGTGAAAGAGATGGCGTCAGCATGCGAACAGCGGTGGCCAGCTCAGGTAATGAACTGATCTTCGGAATCGATGCGATCGAGCGTCGCGAGGAAGATGCTAAACGCGTTGCTCACTGTCTGCCGATGTACATTGGCAAGCAAGTGGTGGAGCGCGATGTCGCTGGACGTCAATGTCCTCCAGAGGTCTTGATGGCGATGATTTTGCGGCGGGTGCGTCAGAATGCCTGGCAAGATCAAAGGGATCCAAAACAAACGGCAATAGCAATCCCTGGAAGTTACGACCAACTTCACCGCCAAAGCGTACTGCAGGCGGCTCAAATGTCCGGAATCGCCGATGTGCGATTGGTTGATCGATCGATCGCAACGGTGCAGTCTTTGCTGATCGAGTCGGGGATCGAATCGCTAGACACCGAGATGGACACGCGATCTTCCGACCAAAACCAAGTCTTCTTGTTCGTCGGATTGACGGGCCAAGCGACCGAAGTCGCGGTGATCGAGCAGTCGAACCTGCAACTGCAGCAGCGGTCGGCTGCGGGACACTGGCACACGGGCATGTTGCCCTGGATGCACCGTTTGGTCGACATGGCAGCAAAGACATTCGCGGACCAGCATCGATTGGACCCCCGCAAGAAGAAAAGGTGGGCCGCCCGATTACAACTGGCTTGTGAGCGAGCGATGAATTCGATGCTGCTATTGCCAAGGGTCCAGATCAAGATCCAGATGGATGGTCGGGAGCGAGCGATCAAGCTCGATCGCAGGCGGTGGCTTCAATCGTGCGAGGATCTAATACAGGGAGTTCGCAGTGCGATTGAGACAGCACTTCGGGAAGCGTCGATCTCGCACGCTGAGATCGATAGCTACATCTTGCTGGGTCCACTCTTGCGGATGCCTCTGATTCGAAATGCTGTCTTGCGCGACCGCAATAACAACGCGAGGATTCGGCAGATGGATCGCACGCACACGGCGGAAGGCGCAGCGGCATGCCTGGCCGCGGAGCTTCCCGGTCGCGGTGAGATCGCCAAGCCACCTCGAACGATTTCTAGCCAAACGATCGGCCTCGTCGTCTCCGACGCAAAAAAGCGTCAGAGAATTCTTCCAATCATTCCCAAGGGAACTTCCTTGCCCGCGCGTACCAATCGGCGATTGACGGCCGGAGAGGATCGCAGCTCCATGTCTCTCTCCCTCGTCGAATCGTCGGGCGTAGCAGGTGACGATTGGCATTCGCTTGGAAGATTCGACTTCAAAATCGGCGAGTCGGAATCACGATCACGGATGATTGGCTTCGAACTCGATGTCAACGGCGTGTTGAACGTTCGAACGCAGACACCTGGAAGCCTCGGAAGCTCGAAACTCCCCAAACTCCCGCCACCGATGGTTCCCGATCGCGATTTGGATCGTTGGAGCCAGTGGCTCAAGCTGCTGAACGATCTTCAAAGCTTCTAGTACGAGTAGCTGTGGTGTCGCTGTAGCGATTGAAGACATGGCAGCTCGCGTCGATGATCAAGAATTAGTCGATGAAACTGGGCGTGAAACAGGGCTGACGACATTCGTCTTCCGCTGCTGCCCGACCTTTTTCTACGCTTGCGACCGGATCACTTAAGTCTCGTCGATGGAGCGACGGTGCGTTGATACGGCCCAGTCTCGCAATTCGTCTTCTCGCCTTGCTGATACCGTTTGTCGCAGTGGCGGCAACCGCTGCGCCGACTTGGGGACAAGAAGCAAATCCTTCGCCGGCCCCGGTCCTCCTCGAGCGGGAAACCGTGGCGATTCCAGCGGAAACGCTCGAGTTGCTTGGCGGGGGTCCGGAGCAGTGGACCAGTCCCGAAGGTCTGACCAGCAGCCTGCAGGTGATGCTGCTATTGACCGTCTTGAGTCTGGCGCCCGCCATCCTGCTAATGACTACCTGTTACGTGCGAATCATCATCGTATTGGGTCTGCTTCGTCAGGCGATCGGATTGCAGTCGTTGCCGCCGAGCCAGGTGATGACAAGCGTGGCCATGTTCATGACGTTCTTTGTGATGGCACCCGTTTGGATGCGGGTGTACGAGGAATCGATCCAGCCCTACACGGACGAGTCGGTCGAAATGTCGCTCGAGGAGGCTTACCAGGCGGGAGCGATCCCGGTGCGCGAATTCATGGCGCGACAGATCGACATCACGGGAAACCACGATGATGTTCATCTGTTTTATCAATACATGGACCCGGACGCACCGCTTCCAAGCGGCTTCGAAGACGTGCCGATGCGGGTATTGTTGCCTGCCTTCATCCTGAGTGAATTGAAGACGGCGTTCTTGATGGGTTTCCAAATCTATCTCCCGTTCCTGATCGTGGATTTGGTGGTGGCAAGCGTCACGATTTCGATGGGGATGCTGATGCTGCCACCCCAAGTCGTTTCGCTGCCGTTCAAGTTATTGCTGTTCGTGTTGGTCGATGGTTGGACATTGGTCGTGCAGATGTTGATGGACAGTTTTGGAACCTTCTTTTGACACAGTAGAGGAAGACGATGGATCCAGCCTCCGCAATTGATCTTTGTCGGACCGCACTCCTGTCCGCGGTGATCATCGCAGCGCCGATGTTGATCATCGGAATGGCCGCCGGTTTACTGGTGGGGTTGATGCAGGCGCTCACCCAGATTCAGGATCAAACGGTTGCCTTTGTGCCCAAGATTCTTGCGATGTCGGGCGTCATGGTGATCTGTCTTCCCTGGCTGGTGACACGGATGGTTGAGTTCACACGGGTCGTGTTTATCAACGCGGGTATGCCGTAATGGAACCACTCGCTCAGTGGCTTGCCGATCACCTGGTCTTGGGCGCGCTCGTGTTGACGCGTCTGAGTACGCTGCTGATGGCGATGCCGGCGGTGGGAGTCGGTGTGCCGAAGCGGGTTCGAGCGCTGTTGGCGCTCGTGTTGACGTCTCTGCTGCTGCCATCGGTCGCAAGTTTGCCGGAAACTGCGGCTGCACCCGCGATCGACAATCTCATCGAGTTGACGTTGGCAATGGCACGCGAGGGATTGATCGGGATGTTGATTGGGGCGACGATCCAATTGATCATCACCGGCATTCAGCTCGGCGGCGAAGCGATCACCAGCACCGGCGGCATGCAACTCGGAGACGCCATGGATCCAACCTCTGCCAGCAGCATGCCTGCGATGGCGCGAATGGTTGGCATGTTGGTGACGGCCGTGATGTTGATGGTTGGCGGACATCGGATCTTGCTGGGCGTGCTGCTGGAAAGCTTCTCGGCGATGCCGCCCGGACAGGTTGAGTTTCAACAGTCGATGCTTGATCTTGTTGTCGACCAGTTGTCGGCCGGTACCGCCGCTGGCGTTCGCTTTGCAGCGCCCGTCGTGGCGGCGCTGCTGTTGAGCAATCTGATTACCGGACTGATTAGTCGGACGCTTCCCCAGATCAATGTGTTGGCGATTGGGTTAAGCATCAACGCGCTGGCAATGTTGGTCGTGTTGGCACTGACAATCGGCTCGGCCGGATTGATTTTTCGAGATGAATTGGCGGTTGTCGCCGAGCGAATCAGCCAGTCCTGGTAGGCGCGGCGAATAGGGCGGCAACAAAATGGCAGACCCAAGCGGTGATAAGAAGCATCTGGCGACCGAGAGGCGTCGGCGACAGGCCCGTGAAGAGGGTCAAGTCGTCAAGAGCCAGGATCTGGCCTCGGCGGCCCTGTTGCTTGCCGCGTTGGGTTCTCTCTGGCTGTTTGGGGGCCCTGCGGCCGAGCAGCTCGCCGGTGCGATCTCCGAAGCCTTGTCGACGCCCAGGCTGATGCCTCTGGAGAACCAAGACGCGACGAATTGGCTGGTTAAGTCCATTGGCCGATTGGCGATCGCCGCCGTGCCGATGCTGATGGCAATGTTTGCTGCCGGCGTCCTGGCCAACGTCTCGCAGACCGGTTTGGTATTTTCCACCAAGAAGCTGGTTCCCAAGCTCAGCCACATCAGTCCGATTTCCGGTGCCAAACGCATTATCTCCTTGCAAGGAATGGCGCGCTTGGGATTCGGATTGTTCAAGGTTGCGGTGATTGGGGTCGTCGCCTGGCTCGCTCTGCGCCGCGATGCCAATGCGATTTTGAATCTCTCTTCCATGACGGTCCCGCAGATCGCCAAGTCGCTGTTCGATTGTCTGATGCGCACGTGCGTTTGGATCGGCGGGGCCCTGTTCGCCTTAGCAATCCTGGAATACCTGTTTCAACGCTGGAAACACGAACAGGACCTGATGATGACGGACCAGGAGCTGCGGGATGAGTTGAAGGAAACCGAGGGTGATCCGCAAGTTGCGGCGAGAAGACGTATGGTGCAACGGCAATTGATGATGCAACGCGCCGAAACGGAGGTGCCTAAAGCGGATGTGGTGGTCAGTAACCCGACCGAACTCGCCATTGCCATTCAGTACGATCCGTTGACGATGACGGCCCCGACCGTGTTGGCGAAGGGAGCCGGTCCGCTGGCCCAAAAGATTCGACGCCTGGCCCTGGAGAATGGAA
>JARFQX010000722.1 GCA_029287555.1 Rubripirellula sp.
GCGGGTGATCTCGAAATCGCCGATGATCTTTCGGGGTCGCGTTTCGGCGATGGTCTGTTCCTGGTCCAATGCGTGCGTGTCGACCAGGCTGTCGCTTTGCTCGTGCGCGCTGAACCCGGGCTCGCTGATGTGCCGACTTTCCACGGTGATTCAGCACTCGGAAGCGTGCGATCGCGATTCCCCAAGCGGCGAATTCCGTTCCCGGTTCGAATTCGCCAACTTCCGCCACATGATCGAGCAGGTTTCCTGCAGCAGATCCTCAACGTCAACCGCGTGAGGTACGAGCGTCAGGGTAGATCAATCGATACAATGCTCGGCCTTCAAGAACAACTTCATGAAGTGCTCTTTGCGATCCACATCGATCGCCGCATCATGGTTATCTCCGTGTTGACAAGACGCATCCCGCGACGAAAGCCAGAAACCACCCCGCGAATCTCGAAAAACACAACATTGAACAGAACGTATCCGGTGTCATCGCGCAGACTGACTCCAACACAAAAGGGCGATAATGGGAACCAGCATTTCAAAACTCAGTCTCTCACAACGAATAGGTATCGCGTTCCTGACCTTGCTTGCGGCTGTCTTCATCGATAGCCGTTCCGGCTTGGGTGACGAGGCTTCGACGCGTCCCAACATCGTCGTCATCGTCAGTGACGATCAGGGCTGGGGCGATGTTGGCTTCAACGGCTGTCGCGAGATCCCCACTCCACACTTGGATGAACTTGCAGCATCGGGAGTCGTTTTTGAAAGTGGCTACGCATCACACCCCTACTGCAGTCCCAGCCGAGCCGGGCTGCTCACTGGTCGGTATCAGCAACGGTTTGGCCACGAGTGCAATCCGGGCGCGATGGGCGACGATATGGCGGCCGGTTTGCCACTGGATGAAACCGTGCTCTCCGATGTGCTGGCCCGCAACGGCTATCGGACCGGCGCGATCGGCAAGTGGCACCTGGGCGACTCGCCAGAGTTCTGGCCCACACAGCGAGGTTTCAGTGAGTGGTTCGGGTTCTCCGGAGGCGGGATGAGCTATTGGGGCGACGTGGGCAAACGCGAGCCGATTCGCGGTGTGCTGCGCAACGGCGAGATCGTTCCCAAGTCACAGTTGACTCACCTGACCGATGATTTTTCAAAAGAAGCCGTCAAGTTTGTTGACCGCCATCGTGACAAGCCCTTCTTTCTTTATTTGGCCTACAACGCACCGCACGCGCCGGATCAGGCGACAAGGGCGCACTTGAAAAAGACCGCGCACATCGAATACGGCGGCCGTGCCGTCTACGGAGCCATGGTGGCGGCCATGGACGAGGGGATCGGTCGCGTGACGGCCAAACTGAAGCAGCTTGGCATCTACGACAACACGCTGATCTTCTTCTACAGCGACAACGGCGGACGTGCCGAGCATGCGGTCAACTATCCCTTCCGCGGTCACAAGGGCATGTTGTTTGAAGGGGGAATTCGAGTTCCCTTCTGCGTTTCTTGGCGACAAGGAATCCAAGGCGGACGGCGATATGACCGGCCGATCAGCGCGCTAGACATTTTCCCGACCGCACTGAAAGCGGCGGGGATCGAGATACCGGCCTCGTTACGGTTGGACGGTGTCGACCTACTGCCATATCTCGACGGCACCAATTCTGAATCGCCGCATCAGACGTTGTTTTGGCGCTATGCGTGCGGCAACGGCACGTACGGATACGCGGTACGCGATGGTCGGTACAAGCTGATCTATAGTGTTTACAAGAAGCGGCATCTGCTGTTTGACATTGACGACGATCCTTGGGAACGCAACGACATCTTGGCGAACACTCCCGGTCAAACGTCAAGTTCGCCGTCGTCAGCCAATCCGCAAGCTGGGAACGCGCGTCACGCCAAGAATCCCCAAGCCGCTCGCTTGATCGCCTTGTACGAAGACTGGCAAAAAGAGCTGGTCGAGCCGAAGTGGTTGGACCCGCACGGAGCGAATGTGGCGAAAGAAGAGGCCAAGCGTCAGGCAGCCGTCGACGCCGCGAGCCGTGGCGAGTAGCACCGAGGCACCGATGCTGTTTGCGAGTAGCAGGCAAAGAACTGGAACCAGGTTCCGAATTTTCATGATGGGTTTACGTCGCTGGTATTCTGCACAACCTCCTTCAGCTTCTCTCGATATCCCGAGTTAGTTGCCGAATGGCCTGCCGCAGTTCATTGAACGTCTTCTCTTGCGTGGTTGTCAACTTGAGGGCATCGTCCATGGCAGTTCGCAGCTTCACGCCACCTTTGCCCTCGGCAAGTGCCTTCTTCTTCGCTGCGTCTCGGTCCCGCTTCCGATCGTCGGTCAGACGGTCGTCCAGTTGATTCTGAAATTGCGCACGACGTTGAACGAACTCTTTCTTCAGCGCTGCGACCTTTCCTTAACCTCCGCCGATCGCGCAAGCTGGCGATCGAGGCTAATTGTTTTGCCCCCACCGCCATGCAAAGCAATGAGCAGCGGCAACTCCCCTGCAGACCTCTTTACCGGAGAAGCCTTGAACGCGACGCTCTTGAGCTTGCCAGCCACCCACGTCTCCATCGCCTCAATCATCGGTGAACAGCATCATGATGTTGGGCCGGTCGTCCACAGCGTTTGCGGCTTCTTGATTCTCCTCTCGCAGGGCAGTAAACCGGCTTCGGATCTCTTCGAGCGATCCAAGTGTCAGGTAGAACTCGTACTCAATGACCTCTCCGCCGCGGAGACGAACTTTCCGGATGGGTGCGACATACGAGCAGGCTGACCCGCGCGGGCCCGATTTCCCGTCACCCCTGTACCGATAGCATGTGAATTCCGATGTCCCGGGTGTAAGGATGCCAATGCCCCAGTCCTTGTCATCCACATAGGCGACCCAGTCTTCGGAAGTGCTGCCGGATTCGTTCGGCCATCCCGGCACACGCCGAACCGGTTTCTCCTGTTGAATAGAGACAAGGTGTTTGAGCTCGGCGTCGACAAAGACGGCGGGCATCTCTTGAGATCTTGTCGTACGTTGGTCCTTACCCGAGTACGTCAACTTGCAACGAACCTGTGCGACCGGACCATCGAGTGTAATCCACTGTTCCATGATGGCCTCGGGACAGGGTTTTCCGCTGGCCCAGTGTCGTGGTTCAACCTTGGCATACAGGCCAGAATCAGCGTCGATGCTGAACTCTAGAACGTGTGCATCTTTTCCACGCCAGCTGCCACCTTGGATCGGATTGTACCGCCAGGGCTTCCCATTCCAGTCGGATCCGTCGGGGTCTCCATAATAAGACTGCTGAATGAAACGCCCGTGATCGTAGTGGTTGAGCACATTGCGCTTGGTACCCGCTTCTGCAAAGAAACCGATGCAGGCGCCTCGCGACTTGTCGACGCCAATTCGGATGGTTCCGTTGTCCAGGAACGCCCATTGATCATTGCTGGGTTTGCGCTGGGAACCTGGGTCTTCTGCTGCGGCGTTGAGCAAAAAGAGTCCAACCCAAAATAGGAACGCGCTGATGATGGGTAGTTTTTCAAAGTTCATTTTGTTTGCCCGGCAAACCTCACAATCACGTTTTTGCCCGAGTCAGCCGTTCCCCAAATCGGCACGGCCAATTCCCGTTGCAGCACCATGTTGTTTGAAATGGTCTTTGCAAGGGCCACATCGGCGTGTGCCATCGATGACGTCAATGCAAAGAATAGAACACATAGAAGGTGGGTGAGTTTCATTGGGAAAAAGTCCTAAGTTCGTGGCAGCTGGAAACTGATGCCACGTACTGCACAGACAGCCCCTAGCGGCAACCAGATGTGGGGAGTCTCGCACGAAGCCACGAAGACACAACGTGATCCAGCCTCTCGATTCGAGGCTCTCTGTTTTCGTGTGAGATTCTAAGGGTATCGATCACTGCTCCTTTTCCATAGCCGGAAATCGGTCGCGTTTGTCGCTGTCGATTGGCGGGCCGTTTCGGGTACTCCACCACTCGGCAGCCCGGTCTGAAATAAGTCTTGTCCAAGAAGAAGACCTGTTTGGAAATTGTTGTTTCGTGAGACTCGATCCATTCGCCCAGTCGAACACGCGGTGCTTCGCCGGAGAATCGTTGTCCGCCATTCAGCTTTAGTGAATAGCCGTCAGCGGTGCGGATCAGAGTATTGATATGGTGACCGATATCGAACTTGGGACGACCGGGGGTGAAAGCATTGCCGTCGTATTTGACACGCGTGTAGAACACCAAGAGTTTCGTGCAAAACGAGCCAGAGAGATCTATCGTGCCGCAAACGCTCGTTCCGACTTTATCGGCTGGCGAAGAGCGGTGTGCGGTTTACCCAGGCGCACTGCAATATCCCGATCTGCGCGCCTTCCCGCGCGAGTCTGTTTACCGGGATCTAACGGCTCTTTACAAATGGCGGATGAAATACGACCCATCGCGTGAAAGCTACTCGCTGCGATCGGCGGGCTGGCGTTACATCCGTTACGAGAATGGCAAAGAAGAACTTTACGAGACAACCAGCGATCCGCTTGAATGGCACAACCTGGCTGACCATCCTGGGCAGGCCGAACGATTAGCCATGTTCCGCGAGCGATTGCTGGAACGTTTGCCTCGGCCCGGAACGATTCCACCGCAGCCACGATGGCAGCAGTAGAGCAGCCAACCGTAACGTGAGTCCTTTGCGTGACCGTTCGGTGGTTCCGGTCGCCAGGTCAAGTCACGCCACAAGATCGGTTCGTGAAAGCCAGCCGGCCTGAACATCGTCCCAGTATCAACGCCGACGCTAAAGTGCACGACCCTTGTCGAGCTGATTGATCGACCAATACGATTTTATACCATCGTTCTAGTTGTGGACACGAGACACGACGGTACGTCATTCTTTTTCGTATGCTCCGGGACGCTCGGCATCGCCGATGGACGGCGCGAGCGAACTACGCGCAGATAGAAGAGAATGCCGAGCATCTCAAGATTGTTCAGGCCTTAGCCTCTGAAAACGCGGAATTGGCGGCGGAAGCCATGTCGGTCCACATCCAGCAATCCGCTCAGGTGCTGGTCCAGGATTTATTCGGTAGGAATGAATCGTAGACATTTCAGCTGAATCGTTTTTGCAAGCTCCGCGAACGGTCGTGGCGGAATGATCATCCCTCCGCCCCCTAAATTCGCCCCCTAAATTCAACATCACCTGGGCCGAAAGCATCTGCAAACGAACATGTGCGTAACGAAATCATGAACCCGTACGGATTTGGCAGATCAAGCGTCTCGAAGCCGAGTCATCGAGGAGGATCTGGCATGCGCGGCGCGGCGAATCCATGTCGAGTGCGGAGACCGGTACTTCTCTGGTTGATTGTGTGTGCGGTCGATGTGCTGTCCATCCTCTCCGCGTGGCGATCCAGCGCGACAGACCTGCCCGCGGTAGTTAGCGAACAGATCCAACAGACCTGTCTCGACTGTCACGATGGCACAGCAG
>JARFQX010000735.1 GCA_029287555.1 Rubripirellula sp.
CAATGGTTAAAGAAGGCTCAATGGTTAAAGAAGGCTCAATGGTTAAAGAAGGCTCAATGGTTAAAGAGGAACTCCTTGGAATTGATCAGCGACCAGATCACATCTTCGTAGGCCTGACGTCGTTCCTGCTTGGTCGTCACGTAGGTCAACGTCGCCTTGAGCTCGTCGTCCGTAGGTGGTCGGGAAAACGCGATGCGGAAGAGTTCAGCAATCTTCTCCTGGTCCGGCCTTGGGTCGGCGACCAACTGGGCTGCCCTGCCGGTGTCGGAGGACAGTTTGTCCTGAATCTCTTCCGAGTTCAGCAAGTGCAGACTTTGGGAGAGATTCGCCTCTTGCGAGCGTTCGCACTCACACGCGGTGGTCGACTGCGGACGACCAAAGACGGTCAGGAAATAGGAGGAGAAGCCGGTATCGGGAAGCGCGACGGCACGAGTTCCAGGTGGCATCCCGGCATATTTGGTTTGGCTGTGGGTGACATGATCGATGGCGTCCAATAGCACTTCGGCTTGCAACCGCTTGGGGTAATAACGCGAGTAGCTGCGACGGTCCCCCAGATTGTCATCGAGCGCTTCGCTATCGAGTTGATAGGTGTGCGAGGTGACAATCAATCGAATCAGTCGCTTGGTGTCGAAGCCGGACTCTGCGAAGAACTCCGCCAAGCCATCAAGTAGTTCGGGATTCGATGGTGGATTGGTAACTCGCAGATCGTCTTCCGGTTCGACCAAACCGCGACCGAGGAAGTGTTTCCAGTACCGATTGACCAGAGCCTTGGCAAAGAATGGATTCTCGGGATCGGTCATCCAGGCTGCAAAGGAAACTCGCGGATCGTCGTGAGCATCGACCTCGACGGCTTCGGCATCCAATCCGGCCGGCTTCAGGTTCTGTCCGGAACGCGGATCCTTCGCGCTGGCACCTCCAACACGCGCGAAGAAGGCGGGTTCAGCCGGGTCGGCGTCTCGCTTCTTGCTGACGGTGACAAAGAACGCCGAGAGCTGGGCGTAATCCGCTTGGCTCCACTTTTCGTAAGGATGGTGATGGCAGCGGGCACACTGGATGCGTTGGCCGAGAAACAACTGGGCCGCATCTTCAATCCGCTGATTGGTGTCGGGGACTTGTTGGAACCAGGCGACCGGCGGATGGCTGGCGACCGATCCAGAAGCGGTCACGATTTCGCGAACGAATTGGTCGTATGGCTTGTTGTTGAGGATGCTCTCGCGAATCCATTGGTGAAACGCCAGCGTCGCAAACCGCAGTCCATCGCCCTGCCGTTGGTTGCGAAGAATCGCATTCCATTTCGCGGCAAAGTAATCGGCGTAGTCGCCACTCTCGAGCAGCCGATCCACCACACGTCCTCGTTTTCCGTCCGAGTTGTCAGCAATGAATCGATCAACTTCATCAGTCGTTGGCAGGCGTCCGGCGATGTCGAGCGTGACTCGCCTGAGGAAGGTTCGGTCATCGCAGCGGGGCGACGGAGGAATTCCCAGCGATCGAAGCTTATTCCAGACAAGCGTGTCGACGAGGTTTTCGGAAGGATCTGGAAACACAGGCGGGGCTTCGCCCCGGTCTCGCTCGAGCGGAATGTCGGCTTGAAACACACTGACGTGACCTTGGTAGCGCGTCATGACCGAGACGTCGCCGACCACATCGGCCAGCTGGACGAGTCCCGTTTCGGAGACCTCCGCCATCTCGGGCTCGTTTGACTCAAACACCGCGGCACGCGTGACGTCCTCAACGGTTCCGTCGGAATACTTGGCCACTACCGAGAGTTGTTGCTGCGAACCAGACTGCATGCGTCGGTGTTTGGGCAGCACTTCGATGGCGACCACCTCTGCTTGATCGGGACTTCCGTAAGGCATTCCCTGTGAAATCCAACGGTGGAGAATTCGGTACTCGTGGCTTTCTTTCTTCAAGCGTTGCCCGCCGCCATGGGGCGAGGCGTTGATCGCTTTGAGCAACAACAAGCTGCCGTCGGGGTTGGCAAGTGAGATTCGGCGGCCGCGCGATTCGCGTGCCAGGTGTTCGTGATCCTCGCGTGGCCCGAAACCCAACAGCGACAATTTGAAGCCGTTCTGGCCCGATGATTTCCCGTGACATCCGCCACCGTTGCAGCCGAGCTTGGTAAAGATCGGAATGATTCTGCCCGGGAAGCTGATTTCGGACTCATTTCCCATGTCACGCACGCGAACATGCGTTAGGGCGGTGATTCCGGATGTCCCGCGGGCGGTAATCGTTACGGTGCCGTCCTGTTTGGGAACGACCAGCGAACCGTTGAATTCCACAATGCCCTCCGGTTCGGCCGAAAGTTCGACCGATCCTGAAACATCCTTTGTCTCGCCGTTCGCCAGGACCGATGTGACGACGAGTTGCAACCTCGCATCTCGTCCCCGCAACTCGAGGTCCGCCATCTGGTCGAATCGCAACTGCTCCATTTCGGACGATGCAAACGACGGCGACTCGTTAAGCGAATCGCCCGCGTACACGGTGCGGTGGCTGATGCTAAGATTCGCGCAAAGGGCAGCTAAGGCCAGCAAGATAGAACCGGCTCGCATCGACTTTCTCCCGGGGACCGAATACCAACCGCTCACGTGCGGCAACTGATGCCTTTGACCAAGCATCACTAGATCAACTCGGCGATGGGATCGGCATCGACCAAGTATTGGGGGCGACCCGTTGGATCGGGGATGGTGACCGTCGCGGTATCGATCCCCAGGTTGTGGTACAGCGTGGCAACCACCTCCTGCATGTCCACCGGTCGATCGGCTGGTTCCTCGCCCATGCGATTCGTCGCCCCAATCGCCTGACCGGTTCGCATGCCGCCGCCAGCCAGGTAGGCGCAACTCACTCGCGTCCAGTGATCGCGGCCGGCATTGGCGTTAATCTTCGGCGTGCGACCGAATTCTCCCCAGACGGCAACGGTAACGTCGTCGAGCATGCCTCGCATGTCGAGATCTTCGATCAAAGCACTGAGGCACTGGTCAAGCTTCGAACCATGATCCCGCACCAGGTCAAAGTTCTGGCCGTGGCTGTCCCAGCGACCATAGCTGAGGCTGACAACTCGAGCTCCCGCCTCGATCAATCTTCTGGCTATCAGCAGTTGGTCGTTGCAGGTGGGAGCACCGTCGTATTGGTATTTGTAAGGCTTCCCGTCCCCGTATCTTTCGACGATCTGAGGGTCTTCTTTGCTCAGGTCGAGCGCCTCGAGCAACTTGCTGCTGGTCAACACGTCGAGCGCGCGTTGACCAAACGCGTCCATTCCTTCCATCGTGCCGGTGATGTCGATATCTCGACGCATCGAATCGATCTGCGATAGCAATCTGCGCCGATCCGAGAGGCGTTCCAACGTAATCCCGTTCAGAGTCATGTTCTCCATCCCCGGCCCGTCCGGTTTGAACGGAGCGTACGCGGCGCCGAGATACCCGGGACGGCCTGAGTCCGACCAGGGAACATGCTTCGTTCGCTCGGCAAGTCCCACGTTGGGCGGCACCGAAGGATCAACGGGACCAAATAGCTTGGCGACAGCCGAACCAATCGCGGGACGACCACCTACGCTTTGAAGTTCGTTCTTGCGCCAACCGGTCAGACACTGGTAGGCGTCGTGCCCGCCAGAGCAACCGACCACGCTGCGGATCACGGCCGCCTTGTCCATCATCCCGGCGAGTTTCGGAAAGACCTCGCAAATCTCAATGCCGGGGACGTTTGTCTTGATCGCTTGAAACTCGCCGCGTACTTCGCTCGGGGCGTCCGATTTAATCTCCCACATGTCTTGATGCGGGGGGCCACCGGCCAAGAAGACGTTGATCACCGCCTTGTGCGAGTTCGAATTGCCGGATGCCGCTTCGGCGCGAAGCAAGTCCGCGAGCGACAGACCTCCAGCACCGAAAGAGAGGCCACCAATTTTCAGGAATCCACGACGAGAGACTCCGTCACAGTAACGACTCTTGTGGCCAAGGATGGTCAGCATGGTCATTTCGCCGATTATCGAGGTGGGAAACCAAACGACCACAAACCGTCGTGGAAAGGGTCGACATGGCGAGAGGCGGGGACCAACGGGCATTGGTTGCCCCTCATAATAGTCGAGTCCCGACAAGCGAAGCAAGCTTCCAACGGACTGGCCCCCGTTTTGGGGATTTCAACTTGGGGATTTCAACTTGGGGATATTCAGCTCCGATACTTACAACTTGCAGATGTACGGCCTGCGATTTGGTTGGTCCCGGCATGAACCGGAGCTGCTGCACGCCAGTCGGAGTCGGAATACCGTTGCTGCCAACAGAACCATCCTCTTTCGCGTGAACCGATGAGCCGCCCGCAAACGATTGACGAACTGGACGACCAACTCAGCCGACCCGATCCCAAGGTGTTGGCGGCTCTGGAGGCCTGTCCGGGGAACGTGGCCGTACTCGGTGCCGGCGGAAAAATGGGATTTCATACCGCACGGATGCTTCAGCGATCTCTTGATCAACTGGGACGACGAGATCGAGTGGTCGCGGTCTCGCGGTTCACGTTCGCTCGTTCACGAGACCCATTTGAACGGTGCGGGATCGAGACGATTCGAGCGGACTTGACTGATGCCGGGCAAGTCACCTCGCTTCCCGACGCGGCCAATGTGTTCTTCTTGGCCGGAGTCAAGTTTGGCACCTCGAACGATGTTGAACTCCTGCATCGGTTCAACGGGCTCATGCCGCGGTTGGTGGCGGAACGCTTTGGTGATTCCCGGATCGTCGCCCTTTCGACCGGATGCGTCTATTCCTTTGCGTCTCCGGAATCGGGAGGATCGACCGAGCAGAGCGAAACGGATCCACCGGGTGACTATGCCAAATCTTGTTTGCAGCGGGAGAGGGCTTTCGTGGATGGTTCCAAAAACTTGGGGACACCATGTTCGCTGGTGCGATTGAACTACTCGGTGGAATTGCGATACGGCGTTCTTGTTGACATTGCCATGCAAGTCTTTGCGGGGCAACCGGTGAGCGTGGAAACTCCTTTCGTCAACGTGATCTGGCAACGAGATGCGATCTCTCAGATCGTGCAATGCCTTCCCTGTGCCGAGTCGCCACCGTTTATCGTTAATATCACCGGTCCAGAGACCTTGTCCGTGCGGGACCTGGCCGAGCGATTTGGCAAACGGTTCGGCAAGCGGGTTGCGTTCACGGGCCAGGAGGCTGAAACCTGTTGGCTGAGCAACAGCACGCTCGCTCGAGGGCGTTTCGGAGACCCACCCATGGACGTCGACCGCATGATTGATTGGATTGCCGAGTGGATCGAGGACGGCGGCGAGACGCTCGGGAAGCCAACCAAGTTTCATGTTCGCGACGGAAAGTACTAAGACCTCGTCAGGTTGCCGCTCACCCGGAGCGGAAGGAGATCGAACATGAGCGCATGGCGAGATCACTTAGATGAAGGCCAGGTGATTCCGGCCTCGCCCCTTGCCTTGGATGATGACGGGCGATGGTCCGAGCGATACCAACGCGCGCTCGTTCGTTATTACCTCGACAGCGGCGCGGGAGGAATCGCGGTTGGTGTCCACACCACACAGTTTGCCATCCGCGAGCATGGTCTGCTGGAGCCGGTCTTGAAGTTGGTGGCAGAGACGGTCGACTCGGAGCTTGCGGATTCGTCACGCAAGTTTGTGCGCGTCGCAGGAATTTGCGGACCGACCTCCCAGGCAGTTGAGGAATCGGGCTTGGCGAGGTCGCTCGGTTATCACGCGGGACTGTTGTCAACGTCGGCCGTCAGGACGCTCGGTGAGGGTGAGATCTTGGAGCACTGTCGGCGAGTGGCGGAGGTGATTCCTGTATTCGGTTTCTACCTGCAACCGGCCGTTGGCGGACGAGTTTTTTCCTATCACTTCTGGCGCGAGTTCTGTGTTATTGAACATGTGGTGGGATTCAAAATCGCAGGGTTCATTCGTTATCACTCGATCGAGGTGTTTCGGGCCGTGGTGGATTAGGGCCGTGACGACATCGCGCTCTACACGGGCAACGACGACAACATCATTGCCGACCTGATCACCCCGTTTCGGTTTGGCGGCAAGGTTCGGTGGTTTGCCGGCGGTTTGCTGGGCCAGTGGGCGGTCTGGACGCGGACCGCCGTGGAAATGCTCGATCAGATCAAGCGATGCCGATGCGAAGCGAGAATTCCCATTGAGTGGCTTTCGCGAAACGTGCTGTTGACCGATGCCAATGCAGCGATCTTTGATGTGGCGCATGACTTTTCCGGCTGCATCCCGGGCGTGCACGAGGTATTACGACGCCAGGGCCTGTTGCCATCGGTTCGCTGCCTCGATCCCGATGAGGTCTTGTCACCGGGACAAGCGGATGAAATCACGCGAGTTTCGGCTCAGCAGCAGACGGATGACCATTTCGTCGCCAAGCACATCGATCGTTGGCTGAGTTAGCCGTCGCCGAGTCTGTCCCGACCGTAGCCGAGTCCGTCCCAGACTCG
>JARFQX010000778.1 GCA_029287555.1 Rubripirellula sp.
CAATTCCGCCCTCCTGACAACATCGATCCCAAGTTGCCGAACGTCTTGTTGATTGGAGACTCAATCTCGATTGGTTACATGTTGCCGGTTAGGGAGATGTTGGAAGGCAAAGCAAACGTGTTTCGACCTGCGACGAACTGCGGACCAACCACAAGAGGTCTAGAGTCCCTCGACGAGTGGCTAGGTGACCGGAAATGGGACGTGATTCACTGGAACTTTGGATTGCACGACCTCAAGTATCTCGGGCCGAATGGCGAGAATTTGGCCGATCCAAATTCGGCCACCAGTCGTCAGCAGGTTCCGCCAGATGAGTACGCGAAGAATCTCAGACAGTTGGCGCAGCAACTAAAACGGACGGGTGCCGCCGTGATCTTTTGTCAGACAACGCCCGTCCCAGAGGGAGCCAAGGGGAGAGTCGTCGGCGACTCGAGGAAATACAATGAGATTGCGGAAAAGGTCATGGAAGAGGTCGGCGGTATTGAAATCAACCGCCTCTACGACTTCGCCGTTGATAACGTCGAGAATCGCCCGGCCAACGTCCACTATAGTCCAGAGGGCTCGAAGAAGCTCGCAGGCCACGTGGCAAACGTGATCCGAATGGCCATCGCTAAACAGGCTGGCTCTCAATAGTCACGCCTTTGCGTCAACGGCAAGCGGCCACCTCACGCATTCTTCACGGCTAATCTTTGTTGCGATCAGTCAACGAGATCGGTTGATTGCACGGAATAAGGACAGGGCCGAGAAACGGAATTGGCTCGCACCCTCCAATCATCGAGCAAAGTAGTGAATCTTCGAATTCTCGGCGTTGCGCTTTTGGCTCTCAATTGCTCGTTTGGCTCTGCAAACCTGTTTGCGCAGGGTGACTGGCGTCAACTATTCAATGGCCGTGACTTGGCCGACTGGAAAACCAATGTCCATCCGGATTCGTTTCGGGTCAGCGACGGATTGCTCCGAGCTCATTGCACCGTGCCAAATCAGCGTTCTCATCTGTTCTATGTTGGGCAAACCGGCGACCTGGTGAAGTTCAAGAATTTAGAGCTCGTTGTCGTGTTTCGCGGCGAGCCTTGCTCAAACTCAGGAATCTTCTTTCACACCGATATGTCGACGCGGGACAGCAAGCTACACCTCGCGAAGGGCTATGAAGTCAACCTGAACAACTACCCCAGCGAAAAGCAGAAGACGGGAAGCCTCTATTCCGTCGTCCCTGTAAGTGGCCCTGGCATTGACGACACGACTTGGACGACCCTCGAACTGAGCATAAGAGAAAAGCGAATCGTGGTGAAGCTTAATGGCAAGCAGGTCATCGATTACACCGAACCAGACGACGTTCAGCGGCCACCGAACAGAAGTGGTCGAAGAATAGATCCGAACGGTGGCGCCATCGCAATACAGGCACACGACCCCGAGAGTGTCTACTTTTTCAGAGAAATCCGTATCCGGGAACTGCCTTGACGCGGCACTACGCCTCCGTTTTCTGCTCATCGTTCTGCCTGGACGCCGTCGCGTTCTGTGTGGCCGATTCGAGCGCGCGAACGACTCTTCGTTCGACGAACTCGACGTGTAGTCGCAGGTTGTAAAACTCTTCCATATACGACAACGGGACCGTCTGCAGATCGTCCAACTCGTCTTCCATCTCGGATAACGTTCTCGCATGCTTCCGGAGTTCAGCTGAGCCAGCGTTGGCACGAAGATCCGATTCGATTCCTCGCAGGATTTCGTACCACCGAAAAATGCGTGAGCGGATCCGCCAGCGGTATAGCGGGGGCGCGATCCGGAACAGCGGCAACAGAAGCGTAATGGCGGGCAACAGCATAATCTTGCCACGATCAATCGCAGAAGCGACCCAGAACGGGAGGTATCTCTGAAGAAACGGTGGGCCTTCGTCAAAGTAACGACGAGCCGATGCGTTGACCGGAAACTCGACGAACTCGGTCGAGGGAAGTCGTCCGGGGTCAAACAGATTCGCCTTGGACTGATCCGTCTCGTTGACAGCACGAAGTAATAAGGGGATGAGCGCGTCGTGCAGCGATTGATTGGCAATTAAGTTGGCTGCCGGGGCAATCAAGTTGATATCGGTACGAGGTCGGTCATTTTCCAGGTTAATGACGCCACGCTCGAGGGTGACGGAAGTCAAAAAAGGATGCCTGCGGGCATACGCCTCGTGCCGCTCAAAACTCAACAGCCGTACGCGATCCGACTCGATGAGTTCGCGAATCACGGTCGAACTGGGTGACATGACAAAGATTGCAACATCGACTTCGCCGCCCAACAATTCCATCGCCGCTTGGCGCCCTCCCGACTGGATCAACACATTTTCGCTCGACTCTCCGATGCCATTCTCGCCAAGTAACAGCCGCACGATCCCGGCGGTTCCGCTGTTCTCTTGGCCAATCGCAATTCGTTTGCTCTTCAAATCGCGTAGGTCCGCTAGCGATTCGTCGCCACGGTAAAAGACCCAAATGGGTTCGAAGTACAGGCTTGCAAGCGACTCGATGGTGCTTGTGCTTGCCAGCAGTCCTTCGGGAACCGCGCCGCCTTGAACAATTGCCAAATCGATTCCATTGTCCTTCTGCAACAGCTCGTAGTTTTCTGGTGTCCCAGCCGTTGAACGCAATTCGAGCGTGACGCCTTGCTTCTTGAGATACTTTGCATAGGCTGCCCCGAAGCGGAAATACGCTCCATCTCGGGGACCGGTGGCCATGACAATTCTTTTCGGCGGTGCCGGTTGGATGAAGAACCAGGCAAGGGTGAAACCGAAGATGACCAGGAGGAAGCCGCCGCCCCAGATCTTAAACAGAAGGCCTCGCACGTGCCGTCTCGTTTGGCGGAAGTGCTCCGACAAGAGGCTTTCAGGGCGATCTGTCCGATCTGTCATTTCCATCGTTTCTGACGGTTCACCATTTGAAGTCCCACGCTCAAACGAAGACTACCGGAATTACAGATAGGAATCCACTCGCTCAGGCTGAGTTGATGCTTTTCAATCGTGCTCGTCCCTCGCACGTGATGAGGATGAGCGTTTTCATCGTCACAGCGGGGCGACGAGCAAATTGACTGTTCGTGCTTCGGCGAAGCGGACGGCAATGATGCTCCGGCTGACGGCGCGGTGGTCGTGGCGTCGGTCGAACTAGAACCATTACTGTGATTGGCTGACCAATTGGCGAAGTTTTACGTCGCCGGAGACTGATTTGCCGGCGGCTACGTCTTCTTCGCGAAACGTTGCCATCAGGATATTTCGATCGCTGATGCGATGGTAGTCGTAAATGATTCGAATCAATCCATCGGGCGTCTGCTGCCCATCGGGATACGAAACGCCGGAGCGACGATCGAGCATCAGTCCACCTTTCCACGTCGCGCCGTCGTTTTCCGAAAGGTACGCCGTCAGTAGGGAGCGACCGGTACGCTCGTCTAGCGGACCATGTTTCACCAGAAGCAGATTCCCCGAAGCGAGGCGCCTAATAAAGAAACGGGCCGAGGGATGAGCAATCTCAGCCGGCTTCAATTCCGGCCATGTCTTTCCGCGGTCGGTGGAAACGCTTTCGCCGATGCCGTACTTGGTGCGGGCGAGCAGCCACAGCGAACCGTCGCGACGTTCAATCAACATGTGTTCATCGAATTGACGATCTTCCTTGGGAACGTTGCACGCACCTCGAAGTTGCCACGTTTTTCCCTTGTCTGTCGAAACGATCATTTGCGCGCTGCGGTCGTGCCAACGCCAGGTTGAAATCGGCAGCGACCATTCCCCGGTCGACAACACCACGGGCTTGCACATCATCACACCATTTCCGATTCGCCGCGGTGCGCTCCAACTCGGAGCCGCAAGGTCGGGCTGGGCACTCTCGATGTACCAGACACCCAATTCCGAATCATTGCTCGATTTGTCCATTTGCGCCCAAAACAAGAAAAGACGCTGGTCGGGCGAAACCCACAGCTCCGGATCAAAGGCGCGCACTGGCCCGTCAAAGTCTGGATCGATCGTGAGAACCTCGGCCCAAGTCTCTCCGCCATCGCCGCTGGTGCTGAGCACGACGTAGTTGTTTTGATCCTCGGCCGGCGTGGCCCCCGCGTACCAGGTGGCCCAAAGGCGACCCGAGGGTGCGACGGCCATGCTGGGAATCCCGGTGAAAGCACGGTTGTTGACCGAGTGTTTGGAGTGCGGGGCACCGAAATGCTGAGGTGGCGAAAGGGATGGCGCGTCCGCGGCGTGGGAATCGGCTCGGACAACGAACAGGATCACGACCATCCATGGGAAACAGAATCTGGGCATGGGGATGGAAAAACCTGCGGATGAAGGAGAAGCCGGCGGCTTCGAGGGCAACGTGTCGAAGTCTAACATTCGATCCGAGTGGGCGTGCGCGGCGATGGTCTAGAATTCCGCAGAGAGAAAGGAAAGTTCACGCAGAGGCGCGAGCGACGGGGAGTCGCAAAGGAAGAGCGATCGGACCGCTTGCCCTCAACTTCTTCCCCGCGTCTCAGCGACTCTCGCGTCCCTGCGTGTTCCTTCCACCATGGAGCGACGATTCCAAGAATCGCCTGGTTCGGTCACAATTGGCGGCAGAGAATCCGTTAACAAGGTAGAGGACCCCGAAATTGAAGCTGGCAGGAGAACCGACGCGCCATCGACGAACTTCGTGGGACGATTCCGTGCTCGGTACCTTCAGCCAAACTTGAAACCTTGAAATGTCAGAGTCAGAAACCGCCTATCGCATTCTCGATGCATCGACCAACCGAGCCTCCGAAGGTCTTCGCACGATGGAGGAATTCGCTCGGTTCGGTCTCAATGACGTCGGCTTGGCGGGCGAACTGAAGTCGCTGCGGCATCAATTGACCGCTTCGCTCGCGGCGATTAGCCGGGAAGCGATGCTGATGGCACGCGATACGGAAGCCGATGTGGGAACGTCGATCCGGGAAGTTGCCGAATACGATCGACCCAAGTTGGTCGATGTGATTCGCGCCGCTTCGGCGAGGGTGCAGCAGTCGTTGCGGGTCCTCGAAGAATACAGCAAGCTGATCGATAGGGACGCGTCTCAACAGATTGAACGGTTGCGATATCGCGCCTACACGCTTTCGGCGCAGCTGGAATTGTGCTCAACGCGATTGGATGCGTTGGTGAAGCTCGACCAGTCGCGACTCTATGTGTTGATCGATGCGGATGCGAACGAGACCGACTTTATCGAAACCGTCATCCGGCTTGCTCAAAGTGATGTTGACATTCTGCAGCTGCGCGATCGATCGGTGGATGATCGTACCCTTTTGCAACGAGCGAGACTGGGCACCAAACTTGCTCGTGATCATGGCAAGCTGTTTATCATGAATGACCGGGCCGACCTTGCCGTTGCGGCCGACACCGACGGAGTGCATGTCGGGCAGGATGAGCTTCCGGCCGCCAACGCAAGAAAGATCGTCGGAGCGAACCGGTTGGTCGGCGTCTCCACCCACTCCATCGGTGAGGCACGGGCGGCCGAGGCAGCCGGGGCTGACTACATTGGTTGCGGTCCGGTGTTTCCCGGGCGGACCAAGAACTTCGATGCCTACGTGGGAACCTTGATGCTTGAGCAGGTGGCGGCGGAGATCGCCATTCCCGCCTTTGCGATCGGCGGGATCGACGCATCGAATGTTGATCGCGTGATCGGTGCCGGGATCCGGCGGGTTGCCGTCACGGGTGCGATTCGTGACGCCGAGGATCCAGCTTCAGCCGCTGCGGCACTCAGGTCAGCGCTCAGCCAATCAGCAGGTCAAGCAGCTCACGCAGAGACACCCTCGACGGAGACACCCGGGGACCAAGGATAGAGCGTCTCGCTTCCCAGCCTCTTTGAGGCTTTCGCGTCTCTCCGCATTCCTTTCTTTCTGCGCCTTTCAGGTTTCTTTCCCAATCCAGAAGACGTGACCATCGCCATGCAGCCTCAACAGAACGTGCCGAGCCATCGGTTGTTTTTCAAGCGGTTACGGGCACTTCCACTTATTTGTTTACTCCTGGTATTCGAATCTTCCGTCCTGTGCGGGGAAGAAAATCGCGGAGTGTCTGATCCATCCGGTGTGAGCGATGTCGTGCAACTCGACGAGAAGGACTTGGACGAGAGCAGCGGCTTGGGAATTTCGAATCGGCGGTCCGGTTTTTTCTGGTCCCACAATGACTCGGGGGACGAGGCGAGGCTGTTTGCTTTCGATCGAACGGGAAAGAAGACGGGCCAGGTCCAGCTCAAGTCAGCGGATTTCGACGATTGGGAGGATATGGCTTCGTTTGTCCATCAAGGCGTCCCCCGGTTACTGATCGCGGACAGCGGCGACAACGATTCGAATCGATCTCGCGTCTTGTTGCATCTGTTCGATGAACCCGATCCGACGCAGAAGACGAAGCTCGGCGACCGAGAGATTCAAACCCTGAAGGTGACTTATGAAGACGGTCCTCGCGATTGCGAAGCGGTTGCCGTCGACGTCCCCCGAGGAGTGATCATCTTGGTGACAAAGACGAAGTTGCCGCTGTGCGGCGTATACACCATTCCGCTACCGGTTCGTGATGAGTCAGGTGGTGACGCCAAGGTGACCGCCCGGAATGTCAAGCTGCTGCCGATTCCCATGGTCACCGCGCTCGATATTGATCCAACGAACGGTGATCTTTGGCTTGTTAGTTACTTCCATACGCTTTGTTTTCGATGCAAGGATCGGAAGATGTCGTTGCAACGACAGTTGGCGGCGATGCCCGACACCTATGAGTTGCCGCGGTGGAAGCAGATTGAGGCGGTTGCGGTGGACCGCGCGCAGAACGTTTGGGTTACCAGTGAAGGCAAGCACGCTCCGCTGGGTCGGCTTTCCCCCGAGTCATTGGCGGGCCAGCGGAAACCGTAGGGTCCTTTTATTTGTGGTCGTCATTGTCCGTCAGCTCGGCGGTCGGTCGGCGGCGAGTTTCGTGGACCACCAGAACCGATCGATACGGCAGTGAGACCGAAATGAGTTTCGAAATCGAGCAGAAGTTTCATGTTGAGGATGTCAGCGAGCTGGAGCGTCGCCTGGCCGAACTGGGCGCTATCGAGACGGGCACGCAGCGGCACAGCGACAGCTACTACAACCATCCCAGCCGGGACTTTCGCGAGACGCGCGAAGCGCTCAGGATTCGACGTGTCGATGGTGTTCCCATGATCACTTACAAAGGTCCGAAATTGCCGGGCTCGGTCAAGGCTCGAAAAGAATGCGAGTGGCGTCTGGATCCGGGTGACCGCGACGGTTCGGCGACCGAGGAATTGCTGCAGATTCTCGGCTTTCAATCCGTCGCCGTGGTGACGAAATCGCGGCGCTGCTTTGAGCTGCCCGGTGAGCTTCACGAATTTGACGTCGTCATCGACGAGGTCCCGTTTCTGGGACGTTTTGCCGAGGTGGAATTGGTCGTCGAAGGGCCCAATCAAGTCGAGGAGGCTCGCCGGCGGATCGCCGAGATCTCGGCGGATCTGGGATTGCGGCAGGCTGAACCGCGAAGCTACCTCACGATGTTGCTGGAGTTGTCATCCAGCTAAAATGCCTGGACTAAATGACCGTCTGCATCGTTCGCACGGATTGCCGCCATGCAGCGTCACTGACTGGTTCATCCTCGAATTTCGGGAGATTGCAACGTGATACTGAAGAACTTTGTGAGTGGTTTCGCCGTTTTGTTGGTTGCGGCCGCGACCGTCGTAGCCGCCGAGGTCAAGTTGGATGGGGTCAAGTGCGTGGTCGCCGACCGTGCCGCGAATCCCGAAAAGTCGGCCGACTACAAAGGTGGAAAGGTCTATTTCTGCTGTGGAAGCTGTGCCGGAAAGTTCACTTCGGATTCAGCCAAGTATGCGACGAAAGCCAATCATCAGCTCGTCGCGACGAAGCAGTTCGAGCAGAAGGCCTGTCCCTTCAGTGGCGGCGACTTGAACCCCGATACGGCCGTCAAGCTGTCCGGTGTCAAAGTTGCGTTCTGCTGCGACAACTGCAAGGGCAAGGTGGAATCGGCTGACGGTGAAGGCAAGAAGCTTGACTTGGTTTTTGACAACAAGGCTTTCGAGAAAGGCTTCGCCAAGAAGAGCGAGGGTTGATTTCCCTCGCCGCTCGGAGATCGAGCGAAGATTTCGGCGGCGAATTCGAGATAAGATTGTCTCGTTTTAACCGTCTCCGCTTTGAACCGATTCTTGAGGCCGGTCGACGCTCCCTCGGGCGTCCGCCGGCCTTGTTTCTTGAATCCGCCTGTTGGGGCGTGCCTGCTGGACACCTCTTCCCCCTCCCGCGGTGTGCTTCCCCGGCATGCGTGACTTCCGTGGTGGCGTGCCTTCCACGGGGCCGGTCGATACGATCATAATGCAACAGCGCATGCGGGAGCCCCCGATCTCGTCTTTCAATCTGACCCAGTGGCCACTTGATGTACTTTCGACTCGCCCAACGATTCCTCACCGAGACCGACAAACGACTGCTTTTCAAAGCGGCCTGGATGCTAGGTGCGCGAGGT
>JARFQX010000779.1 GCA_029287555.1 Rubripirellula sp.
CGAAACACGAACAACAACTCGTGGGGCGTTGGGCTCAGCGAGGAAGGGCTGCTATTTGGCTCGACGGCCAATCGCAACCCCAGTGAGTTCATGCCAATCGCCAATCGGTATTACGAGCAGGTTCGCGGCTGGACATCGTCGGTACTGCAAGGGATCGCTGACACCCACGAGTTTTCCCCGATCACGGACAAAGTCCGCCAGGTCGACCACCATGGTGGCTACACCGCCGCGGCTGGTCACGCGTTGTACACCGCGCGCCGCTATCCCGAAGCCTTCTGGAACCGGGCCGCCTTCGTGGCGGGGCCCACCGGCCATCTGGTTGGCACGTTTGTGATCGAGCGTGATGGAGCGGGATTCCGTTCAACCAGCCCCATGAACCTGGTGGCTAGCGACGATGAGTGGGCCGCACCGATCATGGCCGAGGTAGGCCCGGACGGGAACGTTTGGGTGATCGATTGGTACAACTACATCGTCCAACACAACCCAACGCCCGTTGGTTTCGAGAATGGACCGGGTAACGCCTATGTCACGGACCTTCGTGACAAGAAACATGGACGCATCTACCGGGTTGCTTACGGTGACGATCCCGAACCGATGTCACTGGCCGGAGCCTCGCCTGAAGCACTTGTTGCGGCTCTGAAGCACCCGAATATGTTTTGGCGGCGACATGCCCAGCGGCTAATTATTGAGCGTGGTGACCTTTCGATCGCTCCCGCACTTCGAGAACTCGTCGGCGCCGAGAACCTCGATTCGATCGGTCTCGACGTTGGCGCGATCCACGCGTTGCGAACTTTGGATGGGTTAGGCGAATTCGCCTCAAGCGATAACCTTTCGACGCTCGCGGGCGCATCGAAGCATCGGTCGCCCGGAGTCGTTCGCACGGCGATTGAGGTCTTGCCCCGTAACGAAGCAGGACGCGACCTGTTGCTCAGGGCTGAATCGATCGCGTCCCCCGATCCCCAAGTTCGGTTGTCGGCACTGCTCGCACTCGCCGAGATGCCAGGATCGCAAGCGGCGGCGAAAACCGCACTGGATTCTTTGGCTCGGATCGATCATCGGAACGACCGTTGGATGCTTGACGCGGCCACCAGCGCTGCGGCAAACAACGGCGGCGATTTTCTGAGGATGGCTTGCCAGCAGTCCGAGGCCGCCGCGCCACTTCGTGATGCGGTATCGGTCGTCGCCGAGCACGTCGCACGTTCGACCGATGTTCCCGCCGTCACGGGAGTCTTGGAAGTCCTGGCCGATGCGAATCCCGCGGTACGCGGGGCCATTGTCGAAGGTTGGTCCAATGGCTGGCCTCGAGATAGCCAGATCGAATTGACGGCCGAGTCCGATGCAAAGCTGATGGAAGTTTTCGACCAACTCAATACGGGTTCGAAAGGACAGCTGATTCGACTTGCCAAGTCTTGGGGCAGCAAGAGCCTGGCGGACAGCGCCAAGATGATCGCGGATTCACTGCTGGAGATTGCCGAAGACGAAGACGCACCGAGCGCCGATCGTGTTGACGCAGCCTCCGAATTGGTGGGTCTGATGTCCGACGACGGAAGCGTGGTATCAAGCCTGCTCGATTGTGTCTCACCGAGGCTGGACCAACAAACGGCGATCGGAATCGTCAACGCGTTGCAGCGCAGCCGATCCGAGGAGGTCGGAAACTTGATGGTGGAGCGAATGGCCGACATGACGCCGGCGACGCGCACCGCCGCAATTCGAGTCATGCTTGCGCGGCCGGAAACAACGGCAGCCCTGCTCGACGCCTTGGCGAGCGGACAGCTCGGGCGATCCGATTTGGCACTGGACCAGCAGCAATCGCTCTTGGCCCATCCCAGTCGACGAATCCGTCGGCAAGCGGAGGAAGTCCTCTCCAGCGCGGGGGGACTGCCGAGTCCCGACCGCACGGCGGTGCTCGAATCGCTGATGAACGTGACGACACGCAAGGGCGATGTCGCCAAGGGCAAAGAAGTATTTGTCAAGAACTGTGCGAACTGTCATGTCCATCGCGGAGAGGGGAACAAGGTGGGGCCCGACTTGACGGGCATGGCCGTCCATCCAAAGGCGGAACTACTCACGCATATCATCGATCCGAGTCGTAGCGTCGAAGGAAACTACCGCAGCTACTCGGTACTGACGCTCGACGGAATCGTGATCAACGGCATGTTGGCTTCCGAAACAAAGACGGCTATCGAAATCTTCGACGCCCAGGGCAAGAAGCAAGTGGTGCTTCGCGAAGACATTGAGCAACTGATCGGATCAAAAAAATCAGTGATGCCGGAGGGATTTGAGAAGCAGATTGATGCCAAAGGATTCACCGACTTGCTCGAGTTCCTGACGGACAAAGGCAATTACCTGCCATTGCCGCTCGATAAGGTTGCCAGCGCAGTCAGCACAAAAGGACTGTTTCATGACGGCGACAACGGACCCGACCGAATCGTGTTCCCCGAGTGGAAGCCTGTCATGATCGGCGAAGTCCCCTTCCAATTGATCGATCCGCAGGGAAAAAGCGTTCCCAACATCGTGCTCCTCAACGGCCCGCAAGGATCCCTTCCACCGAAGATGCCCAGGTCGGTAACGATCCCGTGCAACACGCCGGTCAATGCCATTCATCTGTTGAGCGGCGTCAGCGGATGGGGATTCCCCGCGCATCGTGAGAAGTCGGTATCGATGACGGTTCGTTTGCGGTTGGGCGATGGTTCGGTGGAGGACCATCCCCTCCGCAACGCCGTCCACTTTGCCGATTACATTCGACGCGTCGATGTGCCGGGATCGGAGTTTGCGATGATGGTGGGTGGGCAACAGCTCCGGCACGTCACCGTTGAACCGGAAACGGATCAGGTGGTTGAGTCGATTGAATTGGTCAAGGGCGATGACCCCACCGCACCGATTGTGGTGGCGGTGACCGTCGAGCCCAAGCCAGCTGAAGCGGTTCACTAAATCTGGAAAGGCAAGCTTGTCCTTGACGCACAAGTCGAATCAGCCGGGCGGACCAGCGCGCTACGACTGGACCCAAAGCTATCGATGGAATTTCGAGCACGCGCCGCGGGCGTCCGCGGGCGTGTCGACCAACGACGTTGCGGTCCCGGGCGAATGGACATTCCTGGGGCTCCCCGTCGCTTCGCCCTTGGGGGTCGCGGCGGGACCGCTTCTTAACGGTCACTGGTGCCTTCATTACGCGGCGCTCGGATTCGATGTGCTGACGTACAAGACAG
>JARFQX010000829.1 GCA_029287555.1 Rubripirellula sp.
CGACGACACCAATCTCCGACGGCAGGATAAACCGCAACTTGCCATGGGCGACCTTTTTGTCCCGCATCATTACTGGCAACATCAGGTCGGGATCGGCGTTGGCCAAGGTAACGGGAAGCTGACAGCGCTCGATCAGTGCCGTCTGTTGCGTCAACAATTCGGGCGACGCCATCTCCAGTTCGATGGCCAAGCGTGCCGCCATTTGCATTCCAATCGCGACGGCTTCGCCGTGCAATAACGTCCCGTACCCGCAAGTGGCTTCGATGGCGTGCGCGAAGGTATGCCCATAGTTCAGGATGGCGCGACGCCCGCTGGTTTCGCGTTCATCTTCCCCAACCACTCGAGCCTTGCATTGGCAACTCTGGTGAATCGCATAACGCATCGCGTCACCTTCGCGATCAACCAAACGGTCGGCATGCTCCTGGAGCCAGGTGAAGAACCGAGCGTCATCGATGACACCATACTTGATCACTTCGGCAAGCCCGCTGAGGTAACTTCGACGCGGTAGGGTGGAAAGCACATCGGTATCGATCAGCACCAGTGAAGGTTGCCAGAAAGCGCCGACCATGTTCTTGGCGGTCGGCAAATTGATTCCGGTTTTCCCACCGACGCTGCTGTCGACCATCGCCAAGAGCGTCGTCGGTACCTGGACAAAGCGAATCCCGCGTGTGAACGAAGCGGCGACAAATCCAGCCAGATCACCAACCACGCCGCCGCCGACAGCAATCAGCACACTCCTGCGGTCCGCTCCCTGATCGACCATCCATTGCAGCAACCGTTCGAACTGATCGATCGACTTGCTCGATTCTCCCGAAGGAATCTCCGCCTTGCTGATGCGAAGCGAGGGGTCCCCTTGCGCAAGCGATTCCTGGAGACGTCGACACCAAGGCTCGTCCACCGCCTGGTCGTCGAGGATGACGGCGTGAGTCATGTCGGGCAGCACTCGACGGATCGACTCGGCAAAATGCCCCACCTCGCCGGAGCTGATTCGAATCGAATAGCTGCGATCGCCGAGCGGAACGGTTAACGTCATCGAATGGTTGTCAGGGGATGAAGTTGACATCGGCATAGATTCCCAACGGAGTCGCGGGTGACACGGGCGGTCAAGTTAAAGCGTCAGGGCAGGGTGCGTCTATGACCCAGCGAGGGCTAGAATCAGGCTTGCCGTCGCGCGTCCCATGGATTTGCGGTGAGCCGGGCATGCCAACGGACCTCCTTGTCGTTTAGACGACTGCCCATGGCCTCTGCGGCTGAAGAATTCTGCAGCCAGGCAGCGACTCGAACAACGCGTTTTCCTCCTTTCACTGATGAGTAGTCCCATGGCCGAGGCGGAGTCTGTCTCCGGCGACGACCCCGCCGAAACGAATGCTCACGCGGATAAGTACAACGATCCTCGCGCAGCGATCACGCCCCGCGGAGTTGCCATCGCGATCGGCGTGTTGTTGCTGGGCATTGCGGGCGCTGGGCTGAGCATCTACGCCCGCAAGACGAAACTGGGCGAGACGACACGGTTCTGGGGTCAGGAAACGATCACGGCCCTGCAGTTGGCCGAGCGGATGGAACTTAGATCCCGGGGAACGTCGAGTTTCAAGCCGGTGGACCTCAGCGGAACGCCGGGACTTGGACACCTGCGTCGACTGCTTCTCGATGAGCGCAATTACGACTGGTCAAGCGAGCAGGCGGGCTCGGCCCTGGCCGACTGCGGCGAACCGCAGGGAGATCGCCCACGTTGTGTTCAGCTTCGCTTGACCGATCCCACCGCCAAACGCGTGGGGCCGATTGAGATCGACCTCGACCTGGACACCGGCTGGATCGGCCCCAGTGACGGTTCACGACGCGTGCGGGCCACCGAGCGGGTCCAACCAAAGCTGGCGAATTACGTGGGGATCATCGTCTCGGTCGAACAGAAACGTTCGGATTTCCGCGATCAAGGCGGGCCCGGTGGGTGAAACGCCACCAGCTCCGCCGAGTGGAAAGGTTTGAAAGCGGGTACATCCGACCGCTGATCCGCGTTATGCAATTGCGGAGATTGCAGCAGAAGCACCACAGTTTCAATGGCTGCAGGGCACGAACGGAATCCTGCAGGTCTTGCTGAATTTTCCACGCGAGAGGATTCGAGTTCGACTCGGTTCGTTCTTGTGGTGCTCGGAAGTGTTGGAATCTGCGTATAATCGGGTGGGCACCTCCATTTGTGCCCAGCCCTCCTTTTCGAACTTATCCTGCCCCACCTCGTCATCGCGGCCGAACATTGGTCGGGATCGTCCATTTATGTCAGTCACGGTCAACGCTCAGCGGCCCCCATCCGATTCGACGCAGCTGCCGGTCGATCCCGTCGAGCGGGAAGAAGAGCCGGCGCCCGAAGCCGATCCGCAACGACGGTTCATCTGGTTTCAGGCCGCGCCGGCTTGGCTGGTGAGCATGCTGGTGCACGTGCTGGTGCTGCTGGTCCTTGGTTTGGTCACAATCGCCGATCCGGTCAAAATCGTGAACGTTCTTTCGGCGAGCTACAACAGCGAAGAAGGCCCGGAGATTGAAGAGTTCACCATCGAAGAGATCGATCCGGGCGAGATCGCCGAGATGGAAGAGGTTGTCGAACCGGTTGACGTGGCCGAGTCGATCGAGATGGTCGAGCCCACTCCGATGGAGCCGATCGAGATCAGTCAGGTCGCGCTCGACATGAGCGACCTGGCATCGGAGATGGCACCGGCGTCGATGTCGCTGCAAACACTCTCGTCGATGTCGTTCCAGCCTTTGAGCAGCCGCAGCGCGGAGATGAAGAAGAAGCTGCTTCGCGACTACGGGGGCAACGATGCCAGCGAAGCAGCGGTCACCGAGGCGTTGAAATGGTTATCTCGGCACCAGATGCCCAACGGAGCCTGGACATTCCAGCACAATCTCGTCTGCAACGGCCGCTGCGGCAATCCCGGCGAACCGAACCGAGCGAAGGCGCTCAATGCGGCTACCGCGATGGGTTTATTGCCGTTCATGGGAGCGGGGCAAACGCACATCCAAGGCGAGTTCAAAAGCGTCGTCTTCCGCGGACTGAGATTCCTGATCCAGAACGGCAAGAAGGGAAAGAAGGGCGGACTTCCCGTGCTCGATTTGAGCGAAGGTGCCGGCAACATGTATTCGCACGGCTTGGCAGCCATTGCCCTCTGCGAAGCCTACGCGATGACGGAAGACCCGGAGCTTGCTGGACCGGCCCAAGGCGCTTTGAACTTCATCGTCTACGCCCAGTGCCGAGACGGTGGTTGGCGTTATCGCCCCCAACAGCCCGACGGCGGCGACACATCGGTCACCGGATGGCAAGTGATGGCTTTGAAGAGCGGATACATGGGACACTTGATGGTCCCACCGCAAACGATAAAGGGCTCGATGTTGTTCCTGGACAAGGTGCAATCGAACAATGGTGCGTTGTACGGTTACACCGGACCGTCGACAAAAATCCGACCTTCCTGTACTGCGATCGGTCTGCTGTGCCGAATGTACACCGGTTGGGACAAGACGCATCCCGGGATCGTCAAAGGAGTGGCGGAGTTGAGCAAGAAGGGCGTGCTCAAGGACGACATTTACTATGACTACTATGCAGCCCAAGTCTTGCGGCACTACGGAGGTGAGCAGTGGGACAAGTTCAACGTCGAACTTCGTGATTGGTTGGTCTCATCGCAATCGCAAAGTGGTGGTGCGAAAGGAAGCTGGCACTTCCCCAACAGCCAATCCCATCGCGGACCCAAAGAAGGCGGTCGGTTGGCGAGCACATCGTTCGCGACGATGATCCTGGAAGTCTACTACCGACATATGCCGCTCTACGCCGACGCGGCCGCGGAAGACGACTTCCCGCTGTGATTGAGGCTCTCGTGTCGTTACCAATCTTCTCGAATGACATAGGCCGGAAAGAAACACGCGATCAAAACATCAGGTAGCAAATCGTCGTCACGATTACGATGCCGATTAGGTTCAACGCGAAACCCTCCCGTGCCATTTGCTCAATGGTCAATTCCCCGCTGCCGAACACGATCGCATTG
>JARFQX010000880.1 GCA_029287555.1 Rubripirellula sp.
TCTGTTGATTGATTTCTTCCATTGGTCAGAAGTCGATCCGCAGCGGCACGACATGAACTGGTGCGTCGTTAATGATTCGATGGTATCTTGATCGGCGGCGAGAACGGCTGGGGTTGGCGAAGTCGGTACCTGCCGTGAAAGCCAGAACAACGAAATGCACGGGAGCAACGGGCCGCGCGTCTCGGTAGTTAGCAACCCAAGCTCCGTTGCCACGTGATTTCCACCGTTCTGTGACTACCTGCCATGATCAAAACGAATCGTTCAATCAGATGGAGAGATGCCCTAACATTGGCGGCGGGTTGCGTGATAGCTTTGCTGACTCTTGGATGCAGGCGCAACGAATACGATGCGACAAGCGGGGTTGACCTTTTACACGTTCACACGACCGAAAACAGAAGCAACACGAGGCACGGAGAGCTTATGCGAGTTCATTACCTCGAAATCGTAACAAAGGATGTGGACGCTGCACGTGAGCTCTACTCAGCAATACACGGTGTTACATTCGGTGATGCCGACCAGAGTTTGGGCGGTGCTCGCACTGCCCGGATGCCAGATGGTGGAATAATGGGCATTCGTGCCCCGATGCACGATGGCGAAAAACCAGTCACGAGAGCATACATTCTCGTTGAAGACATCGAGGCGGCAGTCGCTGCTGCAAAGAAGTCGGGGGCCGAGATTGCCGTTCCTCCCATGAAGATTCCCGGCCATGGTACATGTGCCATCTACTTTCAGGGTGGAATTGAAGCAGGACTTTGGCAGCTCTGAACCCGAAACCAACGTCACAGAACCGTTAAGGCCTTGAACATTGGCTCGCACCTCGCGATGTCAAAGCCGTAATGGTTTGTTGGCCTCGACGTTGGTGGCTAGTGCTAACCGTTTCACTCGTACTTGTGCTTGCAGTGATACAATGGGCGATTTGTGCTTTAACGTTTGCCTCTGCGCCGGCCGCCGAGTATTCGCAACTCTGGGGCCGTCACGGTGAGCTTTGGCAGGCCGGCAGCCGATTACCGGATTTTTCCTTTGCCGGATATCACCGCGGAGACGATCCGATTCCGGACATCGAAGTGGTCACCGATGTCACCGATTTCGGCGCTGATGGTGGGGACAATGACGACGACACCGAAGCATTTCGCAACGCCATCCGGGCGACGCGGCGAGGAGCAATTCTCATCCCGACCGGCCGCTACGTGATTTCCGACCTCGTCGCAATCAACAAACCTGGCATCGTTTTGCGAGGTGCTGGTCCGGAAAAGACGATCCTCTATTTCCCGAGAGACCTGGAAGACGTCCGACCCAATATGGGAACAACGACCAGCGGGCGTCCGACAAGCAACTATTCCTGGTCCGGCGGCTTTCTCCAGATCGATGGACGCGACAACGGGAAAGAACTGGCGAACATTGTCGAGCCCGCCGATCGTGGTAGGCGTCGAATCAAAGTTGATCGCCCGGAAAACTTCCGGCGCGGTATGTCCGTGCGGGTTGAACTTCGTGATGATGCGTCACAGTCGCTCATTAAATATCTGTACGCGGGCGAAACAGGGGCAACCGACAAGTTGCGAGCGCTGCGCCGCCGGACGGATTTCGTTGCTCGCGTCGCGAAGATTGACAAAGAATCTGTCGTAATTGATCGGCCGCTGCCCTTTGCAATCCAGCTCGCCTGGCAACCGACAGTGTATGCCTTCGTTCCAAATGTCTCTGAAGTAGGAATCGAACAGCTTGGCTTCGAGTTCCCCCATCGGCCGTATGCGGGCCATTTTACTGAACGCGGGGCCAACGCGATTGCGCTGGTCGATGTGTGTGACTGCTGGGTGCGCGACATTCGCATACACAATTGTGACAGCGGCATTTTCGTCACCGGTCGCTTTTGCTCATTAGACGGGATTGCGGTCACATCCGATCGGCAACGCGATCAGCAGCGCAACAGCACCGGCCATCACGGCATTCAAGTCACCGGCGACGACAATCTGGTGCGAGATTTCGACTTTCAAACACGTTTCATCCATGATTTGACCGTAGCCCACTGTCACGGCAATGTATTTTGCGACGGCCGTGGGGAAGATCTCAGCCTCGACCATCACAAGTACGCTCCGTACGCCAACCTATTCACCAATCTTGATGCCGGAGCCGGCACCCAGCTATGGGTTTGCGGAGGCGGAGCGGCGCTCGGGAAGAACTGTGCCGCTTGGGGTACATTCTGGAGGATCACGGCGGCTCGCCCATTGGCTTGGCCGCCGGAAAGGTTTGCTCCAGAATTGATCAACATCGTCGGCCTGACGACTGAGCAGAGCAGCGTCCGGCGACCGCAAGGCCGTTGGTTCGAGGCGATAGCGCCTGATCAGCTTGAACCGAAGAACCTGTGGCAAGCCCAACTCGTAAGAAGGCTGCGCCGGCCCGTCGGCCGTCGTGCAACGAAGTAGCGCGACTTCGCTGCAGACTTCCTGAAAGCGCGGTCGAAATCTTGAGAAAGCGGAAGTCGCCAGCGCGCGGCTGGCAATCCCTTCGCAGAGTCTTGTCCAGCGCCCCCAATCTGCGGCCGATGGACCATTCTATGTCTCGTCGCAAATCCGCTTCGACGCATCGGCCATTTCACCGATGCATCGAAGCGGCACTTCTCAGGAAATGGCCAGAGAATCGGCAGAGACTGCGGCGAAGCGATTCAGCGAACTCCCCGTTGTCGATGTATCGGACGGGGCGCAAGATGGCATCGAGCAAGTCAGCTCTCAACTCATTATCCTGGAATTGGCTTGTTGGCGAGCAGCGATGAATCAAACAACGCAAAGGTACATGAAATGAATGTTCGTTTCACCTGGATGATCGCTTCGGCTTGGCTGCTAGCTTTGGCAAGCGGCTTCGCAAGTGCTCAGGATGCTGAACTCAGAGCCTTTCCTGGCGCTGAGGGCTGGGGTGCGGCCAGCAAAGGCGGGCGAGGCGGCAAGGTAATCAAGGTGACAAATCTAAACGCATCGGGCCCGGGGAGCCTCGCGGAAGCCTGTGCGGCCGACGGTCCACGAATCGTCGTTTTCGAGGTGAGTGGCGTCATTCGCGGCAACATTCGAATTACCAGACCCTACATAACGATTGCCGGGCAAACGGCTCCGGGCGCGGGCATCACGGTTGAAGGTGTCGTCTCCAGCTATGACTACGGTGTCCACGACATCATCATTCGACATCTTCGCGTTCGTCCTCGTCGTGACATCGGCTCCGGAGGCGACTGCATACAGCTCGGTGGACTCGGCCCCAAGGGTTTGGGTACGTACAACATCATCCTCGACCACTTATCGCTGAGCTGGGGCAACGACGAGATCATCGATCTGTACCACGCGCATGACGTAACGGTGCAATGGTGTACGATCGAGGAATCCGACGATCGGGGACACAGTAAAGGTGCGCATAACTTTGGGCTAATCTCCGCCGCAGAAGACAGCGGCGCCGTCTCGGTGCACCACAATCTTTGGGCTCATCACGCACGGCGTGTCCCCTGCATGGCACCTTACCGCGAAAACGCTGCGGGGAGTTTCTGCAACAACATGATTTACAATTGCCGTGGCGGCTACGTCGATGACGGTCACGGCGTTCGGGCCAAGAGCCCCGTCAATCTACACAAGAATTATTACCGACGCGGACCACAGACGCAGGACCGGTTGTATCCCTATGCTCTGTCGCCGCACATGAGCTATTACGTACGCGACAACTTCCTCGAGGACTGGGGTTATCAGGGCCATCCTCGACATTGGAAGTGGGGCGGACCCGATCGCGCGCCGAGGTGGGTTCAATTCAATCACAATGGCCGTGAGTTAGAGGCCCCGGCCAAGACACCGGAAATTGAGTTGGTCGATGCGAAAGCGGCTTTCGGACTAGTTCTCGCCAAAGCCGGCTGCTGGCCCCGCGACCGGATCACCAAACGGACTGTCCAAGAGGTCAAAACCAAAACCGGCAATTGGGGCCGCAATGCCCCGCTTAAGCCAACCGACGGATGGTTCCTCGAGGGTCTCACGAAAAACCAGGCACCCAAAGACACCGACGGCGACGGACTGCCGGATGCCTGGGAGAAGTCACACAACTTGGATTTCAGTAATCCCGACGACGCTTCTCGTGCGGTGGCGGCAGGAGAATCGAGAAACGACCGTCACCTGGGGTATTCTCACATTGAGTTCTACATCAATGAGCTAGCAGAAAACCTTGTACCGTAGACGCGTTCGGCCAGGAACAACCGTTCAAGTTTGTCCTCGGTTTCGATAGCCACCAGCTCACGAACCCAACAAAGGCGGCCAGGCTCCCGATCACGAGCCAACTGCCTGTCTCAGACCATCCGAAGATCGCGACCGTCAGTAACGCGCCGATCATCGTGAGCGTCAGTCCGACCTTGGCCGAAAAGAGATTCAACGAATCACGCGAGACAATGCAGCCGCGAGAGTTGATGGTGGCAACAAGATCGCGTTTCGCCCCCATTCCAGCGGGTCTACGACCATCGTCGCGGTCGGTGACGGTACATTAGGGTGTCAAAAATCGGCTCCCAGTGGCCGAGTAGGCAGTGGCCGAGTAGGCAGAGGCCGAGTAGGCAGAGGCCGAGCGGCCCGTGATCCGACTGTTCTGCACCCAACCGAGTCTAGGAGTCAAAAGTTGAAATTCTTGCGGCAACTCTTTAACAAGCCAGAACCACCGCAGACGCTGACGAGACGCCTATCGGGGCCAGGATCATTCGAGATCGAGGTGACAGAGCTGTCGCTTAAGTATCTGGATGCGTATTGGAAGGCGACCTCAATTGAATGGCACCGCAAAGAGGGGGAGCATGATTTCTACGAACGACAAACGGATGCGACGCTTGTTTCGGATTCCGAGAATCGCCTCCCTCATGCGGTGAGCGTCGAAATCGGCGGAAAAGTGGTTGGGCACCTCCGCCACCCCGATGCCCTACGTCTACACCGTCGCTTGAAAGATCTGGGATTCGAACAGATCAGGGCAAGATGCGATGCCAATATTGTAGGGCGTACCGGTTATTGGGAGGTCAGTCTTGATCTTGACGCCGCCTTGCCCGGTTACCAGGCCGCACCGATTGACCCTGAGGATTGACGACTGGGTCGGGTGAACCAGATCGAACTTCCGAACAACTCGCCACTCTGCGTCGGTTTGGCCATGGGCCCGGCGGATTCCAGACGTCCCGAGATCAGAATCAACACGAACACGGCGATTCCAACGCAGCCAACGTCGGCATCGATACCAATCGCAATGCCGATCAACTTGCCGACGATCAGGCCGCAAATGAGACAGATCGAGGGAAGCGCTGTTCCGCAAATCGCGACTGTGGCTCCACGCTCAGATTGTCGCCTGCAAGGAGGTGTCGGCGAACAGTGCCATGAATCCGTAAACCGCTGGCCCTGGATCATGACGTGCTGTTTGAGCAACCGCTCCGCTTGCTCCGGCGAGAATCGCTTCCACGATCTCCTTGTGTTCATCAAACGAATCATGGACCCGCTTGGGAACACGAAGTTGCATCCGGCGGTACGGCTGAAGACGGCGACGTAAGGATGTTGCCTGCTCGGCAAGAAATGAATTATTCGCAGCGGTTGCAGTCGGCATGATGGATCCGTCTTTCAATGGACCCATGTGCAGCGCACTCGCTCGCGTGGATACAACACGACTTCGTATAAATTCTGCGTTAGAATGCAAAGCCTCGAAGGTCCAAGGCTCCAAATCAGGAGATTCATTCGATGAGTCGCCCTTTCCGGTACCTCGTTCTGTTTGTCATGTGCCTGACAACTTTCTGCGCGGCCGCCTTCGCGCAGTCCCGCGTCGCGATAACAGGGCAGCCTGGGCAGTTCCGACTTCAGCGCAACGAAATGCCCTACAAGATTCACGGCGTCGGTGGCGATTCATATCTCTCGCTACTTGCGACGGCAGGTGGGAACTCAATCCGCTCTTGGAGCACGGACGGTCTCGGAGAATTGCTTGACGAAGCCCACAAGCACGGTTTGACCGTCTGCGTCGGGATGTGGCTGGGGCATGAAAGGCATGGGTTCGATTACCAGAACGAAGCTGCGGTTGTGAAGCAGCTGGATGACTGTCTCCGCGCCGTTCGACAGCACAAAGACCACCCGGCCGTTCTGCTGTGGGCCATCGGCAACGAAATGGAAGGCGATGGTAAGAATCCGGCCATCTGGTATGCGGTCAATCACATCGCCCGCGAGATCAAGCGGATTGATCCGGATCATCCGACGATGACCGTGATCGCCGAACTTGGTGAAAAGGGAAACAAGGTCCGCAGCATCGAACGCTTCTGCCCGGACATCGACATCATTGGCGTGAATTCTTATGGCGGCATTTCAACGCTGGCCGAGCGGTATCGAAAGTCAGGCGTGACCAAGCCGTACATCGTCACCGAACACGGTCCGCGCGGTCCGTGGGAAGTCGAGAAAACGCGTTGGGGTTCGCCGGTTGAGCCGACCAGTACGGTCAAAGGTAAGGGCTACGCGGATGGTTACCAGAAGGCGGTCGCTCAGCAGTCGGGCCAGTGCCTCGGTTCTTACGCATTTCTCTGGGGTTATAAGCAGGAGACGACGGCTACCTGGTTCGGCATGTTGCTACCGGATGGCTCAAGACTGGCGGCGGTCGATGCAATGACGGAGGCTTGGACCGGAACACCACCGCGAAACCAATGCCCGCGAATTATGTCGCTAAAAGTAAACCGTAGCGACAACCTTAAGCCCGGCGAAAGGGTGAAGGCGTCGTTGGCCGCAAGCGATCCGGAAGATGATGCGTTGAAGATCACATGGGTGCTGCGGCAGGACACGGGAACAATCGGTGTCGGCGGAGATTATCAGCCTGAAGAAGCGACTTTCGCAGACGCTGTGTCTGCCAGCGGCACGAGCGCGACGGTCACGATTCCCGAGGGTGGTGGCGGCTACCGCTTGTTCGCCTACGTCCGAGACGATCATGGTGGAGCGGCGGTCGCCAACGTACCGCTTTACGTGGACGCGCCGATCAAGCCAATCCCGTGACCTAGGGCGACGTCGCCCCCGATCGTCGACGCAGACGACGCGGAATTGCCTTAGCCAAACAGGCGGAGATTCACTCCTACGATCTCGGCGACCACGATGCGGCGAGCAAGCGTGCACAGCAATCACCGGCTCGAATGGCGCGGGCAAGCGAAAAGGAAATCCCAGATTGTGGAATATGGGCGTCTGTGCGGAGGTTCAGAGAGTCGAAAGAGTCATTCGAGTCGCGCGCGGAAGCAACGAAAAAGACGGAGAAGCTGGACACAGAA
>JARFQX010000943.1 GCA_029287555.1 Rubripirellula sp.
AGATTCTGGGCCTCGTCAATGATGAAGTACATGTCTTGCAAGCTGCGTCCGCGGATGTAGGACAGAGGCGTGATGACAAGTCGTTCTTGTTCGAGCATTTTGTCGATCGCCTCCGCCTTCTTTTCGGAGCCTCGAAATTGATGGCGGATCACATTCAAGTTGTCGAACAGCGGCTGCATGTACGGATCAAGCTTGGCCTGAATATCGCCAGGCAAGAAACCCAGGTCCCGATTACTCAGGGGAACGATCGGCCGGGCCAAGAGGATCTGCCGGTACTTCGTACGCGTTTCCATGGCCGCCGCAAGGGCCAAAAGAGTCTTACCGGTGCCGGCTTTTCCCGCCAGCGTTACCAGTTTGATGTCGTCGTCCATCAGAGCCCGAAGCGCGAACGCTTGTTCGGCATTTCGAGGTCGAATTCCGTAGGCGCTGACTTTTGGGATGACTTCGAACGAGTCGTTCGCCGCGGAATAGGTCAGCAGCACAGAAAGCGAACCGTTGCGGAAGATGTAGTTCTCATTGGGAACGGGCGACGGAATGCTGCTGATTCGCTCGCGGGCGACGCTTCCGTTGTGACCGAAGAACAACTTGATCTCTTCGGAGCGGACACCGTCGATCACCCTTTTTCCCCGATACAGCTCGTCGAAGTTCTCAAGTTTGTCGGCTTCGTAGTCTTCAGCGATCAGACCGACCGACTTCGCCTTCATCCGCAGATTGATATCCTTTGAGACCAGCACGATGGTTCGCGATGGGTTCTGCTGCTGGAGTTGGATCGCCGTATTGAGGATGCGGTGATCCGGCGCGTCATGCATGAACGCGGCCTTGATTTGATCGTCCATCCTTGGTGTCCAGACGACTCGAATGCTCCCCAGCCCGGGTCCTCGAGGCACCCCCTGTTCACTGATTAACGGGCCGGTTAGCGAATCGAGCGAGCGTAGGAACTCGCGGGCTTGAAAGTGAATGTCCTCGTTGCCGCGCTTGAATTTGTCGAGTTCTTCCAACACGGTAATCGGAATGACCACGTCGTTGTCGGCAAAATCTTCGATGCAGCGGGCATCATGAAGAACGACGTTGGTATCAAGCACAAAGATCTTCGGTTCTGAACTCAAAATTTTCTGCTGCTCAATCGTCGGCTTAGAAATAGTTTGGCCCCCCCTGCTCGGCGTTGATCCTCGGCCCATCCCTTTTGGCTCGGTACAACACATGCATCTGGATCCAAGCCTTATTCGGGAGCACTACCGTAACACGATCCAACGTGTGATATCACGATCGCGATCGTGAAAATTGTCCCTCGATTGATGTGAAGATTTGCAACTGGTGGCCAACAAAGAGTGGCATTCGAAGTAGGCCGAATCAAGCGAAGCGCCGATCCGGCATGGAACTTCGATTCAAAGGCGAGCGAGAACCAATGCCGGATCGGCGTCGCGGTATGCAACCAGTGATTCGTTGGATCAATATTGCCTTGGCTCTGAAGCGTCGGATCGTTGGGTGGTCGCGAATTGGAGACGTTTCTGCTCGATCGGTGGGATGATATCGAGACGGTGCAGCTTGGTGCGGACGGTCCTGCCGTGATCGAACCGCGAGAGGTGGCAACGCTATTGCTGATACGCATGCCCGAGGCGATGGCAGCGGAAGCCGAAGCGTTTCTTCCCGCCTCGTGGGCCAAGCAGGTTGTCCCCGTGTTGTACGAAGTACGATGAAGGTTTCATGAAACAACGGGTGTCTCACGCCCGCTATCCCTTTTGCCTGTGCCTTTACAAGCTGCAAGGCGAAATGCCTTCTGCAATCCGAAACCTCAACCGAAGGTCTGGCGAGCCGCCGCGAGCCGCTACCACACCTCGGACGTTAGGCAGATAGTGCAGACAGTGATATGTCCGAGGATCCAATGAAGAAACAGCTTGAGCTTCTGGGCTGGGAGCATATCGCCCCGCGAAGTCACTTCGGTGACGAGTTTGATCTTATTGGGTCTCGTCAGTTTCTGCTTACGCGGTGGAACTTGCTCGTCAAGTACGTCGACGTCCTGGATGACGAAGAAGTCCGGCGATGTGCTGCAAGCCTGCTGCACATCAGTGCAAAGTCAAAGAGTTTGTTTCGATGCTTCGTGCTGTGTGTCGTCGCGGGCAAGGTTGAGATCGATCCCAAGTCTCTTACCGAAGCTGGTGATGCGTTTGGGCTCTTTGGCGTCTTAGGACTTCTCGAGGGTGGAGGAAACGTCCTTGTCGTCGATCTGGCGGATCGCACGATTCACGGCACCATTCCCCGGCTCCCCTACGCTGTCCGTAAGTGTTCACGGGACCTCAAGGAGATGTTTCAAGAGATTTTCGCAAATGGCTAGATCCGCCTAACAACTCCGACCTCAACCGAAACAGAAATGTCGAAAACCAAAACGGAGAAAGCCGGCGGCAGAGTATTCGATGCAGAAATGGGCAAGCCGGCGCTGGTGTTGAGCAGTCAGGGCAGAGTCCCCCCGAAATTATTTAGCCCCGAGAAACTGTAATGATTACTGTACGCAGCGCCGGCGGTCAGATGCGCGTCCTTGAACACCAGAATTCCAACAGAGGTACGAAGATGAAAATTGCTTATACCGTGATGGTCCTTTTTCTACTCCCAATCACAGCATTTGCGGATGGGCGCGACGTTCCGGCAATTTCTAGCACGTGCGTCGTTCGATCTAGCCCAGCCGGTCGGGACGGCTCAACAGTCGAATACACTTGGAAGATCATGGCCGAAGCGAAGGAACAACGCGTTATGTCGGTCGCTGTCTCTTATACACATCTGACGCTGCCGACGACTTCGCCGTAGTGTAGATGTCGGGGGGGGGCGGAGGATGGTAGAAGGGGGGGGG
>JARFQX010000990.1 GCA_029287555.1 Rubripirellula sp.
AGCCTCTCGAAACGTTGGCCGATCAGGACCGCGGATGCTTCGTCGGACGGAGTCAGTTGGCGAAGCTGTTTGGTGACCACCGCCACGCCGTGCTCGGGACGATACACCTGGTCGCCGTCAGTCGGCAGCCCCACCTCACCGGCTGACAGTGGAAGACCCGCAAGTGCGAGCGCCACCAGCGCCGCATGCCGGTTCTCGGCCGGCATCAGCAAATGGGGCGAAACCTGCGCGGCCGACGAATCCGAACCAGCCACATCCACCCAGAAGTCGTTAACTCCAATCCGAGTCGCGGGGTCCGGACCACCGACCACGCGCGAGCGATCCCAATGACTTTCGGCCCACTGTTTGGTGCTGTCCAAATCACGAAAGAACGCGGCGCCGCCCCCCATGCCACCAGCCGACCTGCCAAAGTAGAGGTTGGCTCCCAATTGAACATTCGGTGCGCCGCCCCGAAATCCGAAATCCGCCTGCAGCTTGGCGCGACCCCGGCGCGAGAGTTCCCGACGGCGGTCGCCTAGCGCCATCCAAGACGAGGCTTTGTCATCAGCCGCGGCTGGCCCGGACTCGACCATCGCTTCCGCAAAGTCGACTGCCGCATTGAAGCGTTGACCCCGCAGGGCGATCTCAATTCCCTTGCGGATCGCCTCAGGATCGGGTTCTTGACTTTCAATCGTCTCGCGCAAATCGCGCAAAACGGCTTCGCGCAAATCGGGGAGACGAACGGCCAACAGCGCGCGCTCGGCGGCGTTGAGTTGGTTGTAACGCCATAGTTGCGTGTAAGGCGTCAAATCCGACTCGAGCAACCAATGATCAACAAATTGCTTCTCTTTCTTGTTCACAAGATAGGGTGCGATCACCTCTTCAAAAAACGGTCGATCGTGAGACCAGAGGAAGAGATGCATTTCATGACTGGCAAGCTGCGCGTAGGCTGCCAGCTTGGCCGATCGTTCCAGCGATCCCCAACTGCCAAGCAAATCGAAGTCGGCCAGTCGTTCATCGTCGACCATCGTCTTGTAGAGCTTCAGCAGATCGGCGACCGAGGTGTAGAGTTGCAACTGGGCCGAACCGAGTTGCTTCAAATCAAGGGGTTGATCCGGTGACGCGATGGTCACGCCGCGCTGCAGCGAAAGCGCTTTCGATGCATCTAGCGACTGCGACAGTCTCAAGTCGGTCGTTTCCACGTCGGTCGACGAATCGGCGACCGTCCGCTGCAACACGGTCGCAGCATCGCAGGCGACGATCTGCAAGAGGGGAAGTCCCTCGACCAAGTCACCGGGGACCGTCACCACCCCGTCTTGATCGGGACGCAGGTTGGCGAGGACCACGCCGGGATCTGCCAGGAAGTCAAAGTCCGACGCACCGGTCGGCACGGCGCGCGACTCTTTGGCCAACTTCCTGGCTGCCGAATCCATCGCTTCGGCAGCGGCCGCGGGCGGTGGCACGTCGCCCTCTTGAACCGACTGGCTGACGTTCGTCGTTTCTTCCGTTTCCCACGGATTCAAGATGATCCCGGGCTGCGGCAACATCACCCCGGGGAACTTCTCGGCGTAGCGCCGTCGCAACACGTATTCGTATTCATCCCCGAGCCGCAAGTCGCTCACATAGGCCGACGGCGGGCGGACAACGCGTCGCCCCCAAAGCGGTGGAAACGGCAATGCCAAACGTTCCATCGGCGACTCGGAATCGAAGTATCGCAAGCCGTAGACGTGGACCCGAGCGGTTTCCGTTTGACCCGCCAGGTGGATCTTCACACCTTGTTCGTCACGCGTGATCGACGCGATCGAAAGGGGAACGGCGGCTGTGATCGAACGATGCCGCGTCTTGCCGACGGCCACACGGTCGAGCTCAGGCCCATCGACTACCGCGATCAACGTGGTTTCGGCATTCGACCGATCGATCAGGTGATAATCGCCGGCGGCGAGCGGCCTCAAGATCAGCAACCCATTCTCGGCTGACAACTGGTCGCTGTGGTCATCTTTGTAGCGACCGTCACGAAGCTCGAGCAGTCGATAGCGGGATCGCACATCAACGCCGGGATCGGCAAGTGGCAAACGCACCGGGCCTTGCGTCGTCGTGTGAACCTCGCTGGGCCAACGCACGTGGTTCAACTGGAGGTCATGAACGTGGTGCAGGCCGGAGGCAACAGAAAAACGAATCTGTTCAACCCCATCGAGCCTTCCCAATCGAACCCGCCCTCGATTGTCTGTCTGCAAAGTGATGTCGATCGGTTGATTGCAAAAACGGGTCGTCATCGCGATCGATACCGTTGCCCGAGGAACGAGTTCCCCGTTCCGCCCGCGCACGTCCAGAATGAACGCGTCCCCGTCGCGGGTCAGCAGCGCATCGTGAACCTGACTCGACCCCCGAATACCGCCGAGGTCCCAACGACGTTCGGCCTCGACGGTCTGCTCGCGTCCATCGGCCAGTCCCGCGATCTTGCCGCTGACGATCACACGCAGGTTGGCCAACCTGGCGGGAACACGAATCGGTAACGTGAGTTCGGCGTTCTGATCGAGTTCCAAGTTGTCGATCTGATGCGTGATGGGGAGGTCATCCAAGTCACGCGCCTCGATGCGGAGCGAAACGTCATGCAGGGCTGCGGGATCGATCGGAGTGCTTCCCAGCATCAAGCGGGGTCGCACCAACAACTCGGCCTGGCCTCCACTTTGTAACTGCGTGCGATCGAGTTGAATCCCGGCCTCGAGTCGGTACCGTTCCCGGAGATGATTGAACGAAAATTGATCCGCGATCGTTCCGTCGCTGATGATCGCACGGCGCGACACTTTGTCGACAACCGGAGGGAGTACGATCCGTCCCTGATCATCCGCGACAAATTCTTGGGCATCCACCCAGATCGTTGCAGTCGGAATCGGCTTCCGGTTCTCGTCGATGATCGTGAAGACCATCCCATCGGCATGGAACGAATCAACGTGATCGATCGCGCCGCGTCGAATCAGCGCCCGGGCTCGAAGTCCCTTGCCAACCAGGTCGACGACCCACACGCCTCGACCCGAGATCTCGTCGAGCTGCAAGGTCTCACAATGTCGTTCGACGGCCGGTCGCTGAAACTCAAGCGTCCTCTCGTGCGTGGCAACCAAACCATCCAAATCGATGTCGGTATCAATCGCCTTTTCGTGGTTGCGATAGTACGACGAGGTATTGATCTCGTAGATGCGAACCACCAACTCCTGAACGTTCTTCAGATCCACTTGCAACCGAGTTGGCTCATCGGTTGAAAAGCGTTTTGGATTCGCCGGGGAAAGACGCAGCTCCACGCGGTCTCGAATCGCCTGCCGCTGCGACGCGGTCAGCAACCGATACCATTGTTCGGCGTCGCCCACACCGTAAAGCAACTTCGTTTCGGCGAAGACTTGTCGCAGGTAATCGGGTAGCAGTAGCTTGGCGAACGCGTCGGAATTGGGCGCATCCTTTAAGAAATGCTCGAGGTAACGGCGAACCAGCGGTTCTTCATTTCCGATTGGCGGTAGCATCGCCAGGCCCATGAAGTTCTCGTTCAGGTCGGCGCGGCGTCCGCCCCGGCTGATCCAATCGCGGGGAACGATCGGGCTGGCGCGCGGCAACTGCAAGTAGCGGAGAAAGAGCTCTCGATCAAAGATGCCGCGATGAAGATTCGCATCGAGCAGTCGATAGGCTGCCGACGCCTTCAGGCTATTGTAACTCGATGGTAACGTACGAACATAAGCCTCGACGCGCCGCAGATACTCGATGCGATTGTCGTCTTCCATGCTGGGATCCTCGTCCGCGCCCGGGCGCAATCGAACCAGCATCGCCGCAACGAATTCATTGTCATCGGCAACCTGAGGCACGCGACGGGCAACCTCTTGCAGTTGCGCTAGCGTCAAGTACTTATGGGCGGAAAGGTTACCAAAGCGTTGTTCGTTCGCCGGACGACTCGCCAACTCTTTGACGACCAGTGCATCCAGCTCATCAACGTAGGGGCCCTCGACGCGCCCCAACAAATTGGACAGGTCGACCGGAATGCCGGCCGTATCGTTGTTCCGAAATCGTTCGGCCAGGTATTGAATGCCGAGTGGTTTCAACGCGTCGTTGCGGCGGAGCGCGTCGCTGACGACACGCTCGGTATCAAGCTTCGCCGCGTCGAGCTCACTGGGGAATCGGCGTTGATTCTGGGTTGCCGGCGGAGCGTGATCGAGTTTGATGCCGAGCCGGCCAACCAGATGGTCGATCGTTCGTTGCGGCGAGTCGCGATAGGTGAGCAAACGCTGGCGGTCGATCATCGCAGTAATCGCCGCCGTCTCCCGTCCCTGGTGCTCGGCCAACCAATCGCTCAGAATCGCCTCGCTCCGCTCGAGTTGTCCCGTCGTTTGGTAGTGCAAGCAGTGATAGAAGTAATAGTCATCGCTGCCGGGAATGAGTTCTCCCAGCTTCGCCTGGCGATCAAGCGACAGGGCGAACTCTTCCATCCAGCTAATCGGCTCAGCGAGAACGCTCGACGTGCTGGAAAGCGTGAGTGCGGCACCAACCATAGCTAGCCTCAGCAAGGAATGAGTCCGTCTGCGGCCCAGGTTGTACACCGAACGTAACAGGGAAACTGCCATTGCAGCGACTCCAGGAATAGAAAACAGAGTTTCGGATGAGCAAGGATGTTGGGTGCCCCGCTCGATTCTGGGGCCCGGGCACCTCTCGCCGACTTGTCGAATCACCCGCGCCAGAGTCTGTCAGGCGAGAGCTGTGTCTTTCAGGCGAGAGCTGTGTGTTTCAGGCGATCGCTGCGTCTTTCGGGCGATCGCTGCATCTTTCAGCCGATAGCTGCCGGGCGAAGCGGCGATTGATTCACGACGAGGAATTTAACGACGAGGCAGCAGCTTTCTTAGGGTTATTCTTAATGATAACCCGGACCCGACGGCAGTGCCTCGAATTGTCGCAGCAGATTCTCCAGCATCGTCGGCTGGTGCAGGGCGGAAAGTGAAATTCGCAGTCGGGCCGTGCCTTCGGGGACAGTTGGGGGCCGGATCGCCGGCACGTAGAAGCCGGCGCCGGCAAGCATTTGCGAGAACCTCACCGCGCGAGCGTCCTCTCCGACGATGACCGGGATGATCGGGACGGAGTCCTCGGGCGGGTCGACCTGGATTCCAAGACCGCGGCGCGTCGAGCGGGCCAGTTGCTCAAGGGCCACGCGTCGCTGCGGTTGCGAAGCGATTTGACGCAGGGCATCTTCCGCCGCCGCGACAGCCAGCGGTGACAGAGCCGTGCTGTAGATCAACGACCGCGCTCGATTGATCAGGTAATCGACCACGACACGTTTCGCTGCAACAAATCCTCCCTGACTGCCAATCGCTTTGCTGAGCGTCCCGATGCGAACCGCTACCCGATCCTTGACGCCAAGCGCCTCGCAAAGACCGCTGCCCGTCTCGCCAAGCACGCCCGTTGCGTGCGCCTCGTCAACGATCAGGTGAGCGCCGAACCGCTCTGCGATCTCGCACAACTCCCTCAGCGGGGCCAAGTGTCCATCCATGCTGAAGACCCCGTCCGTGACGATCCAAACCTGCGCAAACTCGTCTCGACATCGCGATAGGATCTGCTCCAGCTCTTGGCAATCTCGATGAGCAAAAACGGTCGTTCGCGCGCGCGACAGGCGACAACCGTCGATCAGCGAGGCGTGATTGAGTTGATCGCTGAGGATCAGATCACCTTCCCCGGCCAATGTCGCTACGGTACCGCTGCAGGCTGCATAGCCGCTGGGGAACAACACCGCCGATTCGGTGCCTTCGAAGCTTGCGAGGGTTTCGGCCAAACGTTGATGGGCATCCGTCCAACCGCACACCAAAGGACTGGCACCGCTGCCGGCACCCGTCGCCACGCTATCGACCGAACGCGTTGCCAGTCCGAGATAGTCGTTGCCGCCAAAGTTAATCAGGCGTCGGCCATCGGCGAGCACAATCCAAGGTCCGTCGAGCCGACGCGGAACGAGTTCGCGCCGTCGTCCCTTTGCATCGAGCTCCGAGAGTTGTCTGGAAAAGTGGTCCAACGTCCGAACTCGTTGATTCAATGATTCAACCTGGCGGCCAGGACATCTGCCGACCGCCCAAGACATGGAAGTGCAGATGGGGAACTTCCTGACCGCCGTCCTGACCAGCGTTCGCTACCAACCGATAGCCTCCGGTGAGTCCCTGTTCGGCGGCCACAAGTGAGGCAACCATGAGGCAGCGCCCGACAATCTGCTCGTCTTCCCCCGATAGTTCCGCCAAGGAAACGATCTCCTTCTTGGGAATCACCAAAAAGTGGATCGGCGCCTGAGGATTGATGTCGCGAAAGGCGAGACAAACCTCATCCTCAAACAGGATTTCCGCAGGAATCTCACGGGCAATGATTTTGGAAAAGATGGTAGCCATGTCACATCGTGGGACAGAGAACAAGTCGATCGAGCTCACCATACCACAGGGAACTGGAAAACGGTCAAGCCGCCAGTGATCAATCGTGAGACGGACGCTCGCGAGAGCATCGGCATCTATTGCGATCGGCGACTCGGGAATGAAGCGTAATGAGGATGGATCGGAGTGAGTTCAAGCGACCAGCGTAATCGCTCCGCCCGGTCCGACTCGCCAGCAGCCCGCAACTTGTCGACCAAGAGCGTCAGCGGTCCGGTCTGCAAAACCATCGGCAATTGATTGATCGACGCTTCCCAATGGTCGGCCGACTCGATCACCTCCGGCGGCGTCGCGGCACGCCAGGTGAGGACCCGAGCAAGCTTTGAAAGGGTTGGACGAGGTTGAGATTCCAACTGTTTCAACACGGCGGTCGCCTCGCTACGTTTCGGCGACGAGAGCAACCAAGAGGCCGCAACCAGTTGAACCAGCGGCGACGGATCGGCCAGCCGCGCCTCGGCCGCGGCAATCGCACTTGGGTTGGGCGATCGATTGGTCCAGGCGATCGGCGACCAGGCCACGGCGACCGGAGGGAGGGGTCGTCGATCTAACTGCGATACGAGCTCCAACGCGATCTTGCCGCGACCGCTCTTCCAGGCCGCGACCGCCGCCATCATCGTGACCCACTGCTGTCGCCAGATCGGCGGCTTGGCCCCCAAAATGTCCGGCAACTTCAACAACGAGCTCGAGTATTCGCCTTCGGCAAAGAGCCGCATCGCCTCGCTTTCTAGTTCCGAGACCTGTTCCCGCTCGATCCACAACACGCGAGCCGCGGCGAAGACTAACTCGTCGCCATCGTCACTCGGTTTGATTCGCAATTGCCTGGCGTCAAATTGTTTCACTTCGCCACGGTGAACCTCGATCCCTCGTGGATACCAGTCACTTTCGTTCGGTGTGGGACGAAGCGGTTCCACCCAAACCTGGTCCGCCCGCGCATCACCTGAGTCAGCCAGAAAGATGGCGATTCCGAATGCCAAGGCAAAGGTACGAATTGGATCGCTCATGAAAGTGTCGTTGGAAAGGAGTTCGCTGAAGAGAGAAGGGAAGTGGGCTCGTCAGCGAGGGTCGACTTCGTCAGAAACGGCCGATTCGTTCTCGGGCAAAGCTTCGTTCGCGGCCGCGGCTTCGTTCAGCGCGGCTTCGTTCGAGCCGGGGGACCGCGCGAGGCCCTGCACATCGATGTAGCGGTACTCGCCGTGATTCTGGACGGCCAAGTCGCGCAAGAAGCTGTCGACCGGGGCCACCGGCTCGGGGCCAAATTCAATGCAATGGATCGTCGTTCCCGCCGAGTCCGCGCGACCCTTGATCTCACGCAACTCACGAACCGACAGCCTGGGGATGCGAGCGTCGGTCAGGAAGAAGATCACGTCGGGTCCCATTCGCAGCGCCAACTTCAGCGCGCTTTCATGTTCCGTACCGCCGTAGGCGGCGATCGATCGGATGTAACTCTCGGCCAGGCCGACATGAGATTCATCGCCGTTGAGCATCTGCATCGGCAGGCCCGCCAAGGTGAAGGGCTTGGGTTGATCGTTGTAGAAAATGATCTGAAAGCGTTGGCGATCAGTCAGCGTTTTCAAGCTCCGGATCAGCTCCGACTTGGCGGCCCGCAACGGTTTTCCGTCGTATCCATTCATGCTGTCGGAACGATCGAAGACGTAGACGAAACTCGAACCGCTGCCGGAAATGCCGAACAGGATCGTGGTCGTGTCGGCCGAGCCCGAATCGGACGACTGGCCGGGAATGCGAGCGAACGCGTCGCCATCGAGTTCGTTCTCGCCCGCCAACCCGCTGCCGCTGACCGGCATCGGTGTCGACTGCATCGATTTGACCAATCCTTCCAGATCGAGCGGTGGCGACAAGTCGGCCGGTGGCGCGGCAGCGGCGGCACGACTGGCCTCGCTTTCGGTCTCCGCCTGGTCGCTGGTCTCGGTCGGCTGGGCTTCGACGTAGCGATCCCGATCGGGCAGGCGATGGACCATCGCAATTCCGATCGGTCGATCCTCCGCCTCCCCGGTCCCCTTTCTTGCCGGCGACCAGATCAAACCGATGGTGGTCAACAGGACGACATGCAGCAGCAGCGACATCAGCAAAGCCGGCGTCGTCCGGTGCGGGGGGACGATCTCCAGCGGTTCGGCGGGAACCATCTCGGTGGTGGAAGGACGCATGGGGCGAAGCGATGGGCTAGTCTTGACGAGAACCTGCTTGGAATCCGCTCGAGCCGGAACGATTGGGACGGAACGTCCAGACTGGAACACCAGACTGGAACGTCGAGACTGGGCACCCAGGTCGAAGGGCCGAACGGGCTCGCCGGCGGCGAATCCTGCGATTCAGACGCTTCTCAGAGTGGCGCTCGCCAAGTAGGTTATTGCCTAGTGATTGTAAACCTATCCACCCCAAGGCGCCACAACGGTCGATGTGCGCGGAGACCGGAGAAAACCGTCGTGAGCGATGCTCGATACCTCTTTACCAGTGAATCGGTCAGCATGGGACACCCCGACAAGCTTGCTGACCGGATTTCTGACGGCATTCTAGATGCATTGCTGGCGGA
>JARFQX010000037.1 GCA_029287555.1 Rubripirellula sp.
CAATTCACCGCTGCGTCTCTACAAGCAGTACGCGCACGAGGGCGGTTCGCTGACACCCATGATCGCGCACTGGCCCCGTGGGATTGCCGACCGCGGTGCCTTTCGTTCCTTCCCGTCCCACCTCGTTGACTTGATGCCAACCGTGGTCGAATTGGCCGGCGCCGACTATCCGCGACAGGTCGATGGTCAGTCGATCCTGCCAATGGAGGGTGTATCCCTCTTGCCCGCGCTTCGGGGCGAGGTAACCCAACGAGAGAAGCCGATCTTTTGGGAGTTCTCAGGCAACCATGCGATCCGCGACGGCAACTGGAAGCTGGTCGCCGAGCGCGGCAAGGAGTGGGAACTGTATGACGTGTCTCGAGATCGCACGGAGACAGACAACCTGGCATCTCAACAGCCGGAAAGGGTTCGCAAACTGGCCTCCCAATATGACCAGTGGGCGACGCGCACGGGCGCGCGCGACCATGGCCAGTGCGTGAAGATGAAGCCGTCGAGCCAATCGCAGTTGTTTGACCTGCAGCAGTTGGTGCCCTGAGTCGAAAGCAGGCAGGCGACCGGGAAGGTGCGGAAGAAGCCATCAAAGAATTCTTAGGGGTCTTCGAAGCAGAGCTGCTTCATCGCTTTGGCCGCCTGTTCGATGGTGTGACGCTCGGCGACTCGCTGGGCTCCCGACTGACCGAGCCGAACGCGAAGCGCGGGATCCGCCTTCAGTTGGTTGATGGCTTCGCCAAGATGAGCGGCATCACCGGGCCGCACGAGCAGCCCGCCGCCAGTCGATGCGATCAACTCCGGAAAGGCCCCATGCTCCGGTTGGATCACCGGCACGCCAAGCGCTAACGCCTCGAGCACAAATAGCCCTTTCGGATCTTGATACTCCGTCGGCACGCTCATGACGTCAAAGGAACGGAGCAGACGAACCTTCTCTTCCAAGCTTGGGCTTCCATGATAAACGAATCGATCGGACAATCCGGCTTTGGCGATTCTCTCCTCGAGGTCACTTAGGTAGCCGCGATTTGCCTCCCCGAGCCATCCCGCGGCGTGCAGCGAAAGATCTTGATGCTGCGGTTGCCCGGCCAATTGGATGAAGCTCTCGACCAGGTGGTGAAGTCCTTTCTCGGGCGCGATTCTTGCCATGTAGCCAATTCGAAAACCGTCGTCGCGATCGCCTGCCTCGCTTCCAGTCGCAGCATCATGATAGGGTCGAATGTCAATCGACAGCGGCGTCGTCACCAACTTTTCAGAGGGGATCGAAAGGAGCGAGCCCATCTTATCGCCATAGAACTGGCTGTTGACCACGAAGCGATCGACCGAGGGCACCAGTTTGCGGCACAGCTCGATCGCCTCGCTTCGCCGAGACGCTGGCAGGTGGTCGAGAAAGATGTCGTCGCCCTGCAACAGGACCACCAGTCGTGAGTCAGGCAGTCTTTCACGCAGCGGTGGGAGGCACCCACCAATGAGCAGATTCGTAAACAAAATGGCGTCGGGCCTGACGTCCTCGCAGAGCCATTCCACCAGACGTTCGACCTCGTCTGCCTGTCGGCCCTCGGCACCTTGGAGCATCGAGACCGCCAGCGCGCCGAGCTGTTCTGCATCGGTCGAGGCAGCTCGGCGAGTGGCCAATTCAATCAGTGGCTTCCAGTCGAGTAGCCGGCGGATCGGCAGGGGAACGTGATGAAGCCAAGGCATCTGCTGCAGTAGATAAATATGAATGCCGCCGAAGAAGAGGCGATCCGACGCAATGCTCACCTCGTCGGTCCGGATCGGGGTGTAGACCGGTTGCAGCAGGCAGTCGACGCCGTCGGCACGAAGCGCTTTGGCGATCGCGTTGTCATGCATGCAACTGCCGCAGTACATGCCGGCAGCGCCCGCGGTTAGAAAAACCGCCTTCATTGAGCGACTCCGAGGTGGCAAAGCGTGGAGATTTGGATCACGACGTGTTGGTTTGCAGCGTGTTGGGTCGCAGCGTGTTGGGTCGCAGATCTCCCACCCGGCCATCTGCGGCCGCCCGGACCGGCGCGGCGTCGACACCTTCGCGGGCAAGCAACGGAAATGTCCGGCAGGAAGAGCTCGACAGGAGCGAAATGCTCGTTGTGGGGGATCGGGGACGTTTCTATACTTCCGAACTCGATTGGATTGACGGGAATGCTGGCGGTGGAACCTCCGTCGGCGACCGCAGCCCTTCAACCGAGCGGGGCATCGGATTCTCCCGGACGCCGATTTGGAAGGAAAGGTCTCGTTCTTGATTGGATCCGATCGATTCTTTCTTCCCAGGAACCCCCCACCTGACCGCACGATGATCGTGCGGGACCAGCTTCCGCCAAACAGACCATCGATCGAGCCCATGGCTTCTAAGCCCAAAATAACCCCGGTTTCCCGGGCGCAAGCTCCTTTTTTCTGGGGAATCGACATTGGAGGAACCGGAATCAAGATCGGGCTGGTTGACGACGTTGGCCAAACGCTTTGGTACGAGCGAATTCCGACGCGTGAGAGTGAGGGACCGGACGCCGCGGTGGCCCGCGTCGCCGAGCTGATTTCGGGTTTCGAAGCGGAGCATCCGGAGACAGAGCGGGCGATTCACATTGGTCTCGGGGCGCCGGGTCCGATGGATCTAAAACATGGATTGCTGGTCGCCCCGCCACAACTTCCGACTTGGTGGGACTTCCCAATCCGCGATGCGGTTGCACAATTACTTGATCGGCCGGTTGCTTTCCTGAACGATGCCAACGCGGCAGCCTTCGGAGAATTTTGGCTCGGCAGCGGACGCGAGGATGACTCGATGGTGTTGTTGACCCTGGGCACGGGGGTTGGCGGTGGCATCATTGTCGACGGAGAGATGGTCAACGGGGAAAACAGTTTTGGCAGCGAGTGCGGCCACATCGTGGTCGACCCGGCGCCCCATGCGAGGCTTTGCGTGTGGGGAGGCGGGCGCGGGCAATTGGAGGCTTACGCGTCGGCTAGTGCCGTGGTTGAACGCACTCGCCAGCGACTAACCGAGGGTGCCGCGAGTCTGTTGGCGGGGACGTTGGGAGGCTCCGACCAGGAATTGACGGCCAAACGCGTCTATGAAGCGGCCGACCAGGGCGATCAGCTCGCTCTGGAGATCATCGACGAAACGGCGCATTGGCTCGGAGTCGGCGTGACAACGTTAGTGCACACGCTCGATCCCGGTTCGGTTGTTTTTGGTGGGGCCATGAATTTTGGTGGGGCTGAATCACCGATCGGTCAGCGATTTCTGCAAGGCGTGATTGGCGAGTTTCGCGATCGCACCTTCGAAAACGTCTTTGCCGGAACGACAATTAAGTTCGCAACGCTGGGCGGCGACGCCGGCTATCTGGGCGTTGCCGGTTACGCAAGAAAACAGCACATGACTTCGATTCAGAAAACGTAGGGAACCTTGGGCGATCGGATCGTTGCCGTGATGGTCGATCCGAGGCAATCGCCCCTCCCGTCCGTTTGATTTTCCGAAGTCCCACAATGCAAGAACCCGCATGTCGAAAAATATTCGCAACTTCTGCATCATCGCCCACATCGATCATGGCAAGAGTACACTCGCCGACCGATTGCTTGAATCGACTGGTACGGTGACGCTTCGCCAGATGAAGGAGCAGTTGCTCGACGATCTTGAACTGGAGCGTCAGCGCGGCATCACCATCAAGGCTCGAGCCGTTCGCATGCTGTACAAGCGCGACGGCGAGGCCTATGAGTTGAACCTGATCGATACCCCGGGGCACGTCGACTTTCAATACGAAGTCTCGCGTTCGCTTGCCTGTTGCGAGGGCGCGTTGCTGCTGGTTGATGCCTTCCAGGGGGTCGAGGCCCAAACGGTCGCCAACGCCTACGCGGCGATGGAGCATGATTTGACGATCATCCCGGTTATCAACAAGATCGACCTGACTCACGCTCGTCCGGACGAAGTTGCCGAGGAGATGATGAACTCGCTCGGGACCGACCCCGAGGAATGCGTTCGTGTCAGTGCCAAGACGGGCGAGGGCGTATCGGGACTTCTCGACGCGATCATCGACCGGATTCCTGCGCCGACGGGCGATCCCGAGGCAACGCTGCAGGCAATGGTGTTTGACTCCAACTACGACGACTATCGTGGGGCGATCACCTACGTTCGATTGATGCAGGGGACGGTCCGTCGGGGCCAGAAGGTGCGCTTTCTTCGCGCCGGATCGGAACACGAAATCGTTGAACTTGGCCAATTCGTGCCGCAGCGAGAAGCGTGCGAGTCGCTCAGCGCGGGCCAGGTGGGTTACTTGATTTGCAACATCAAGACGCTCGGTGAAGTTCACATCGGAGACACCATTTCGATTACCGGCGATCATCCAGCCGAGCCGTTGCCGGGCTACGCGCGACCGAAGCGAATGGTCTATTGCGGTTTATTTCCGAGTGATGGCCAGGATTTCAGCGAGCTTCGTGACGCATTGGAACGTTTGGCGGTCAATGATCCCAGCTTTGAGTTCGAACCCGAGACGAGCGACGCGCTAGGGTTCGGTTTTCGATGCGGGTTCCTGGGCCTGCTGCATATGGAGATCATCCAGCAACGACTGGAGAACGAAGCGGACATCGACCTGGTGCAGACGGCTCCGAACGTCACCTACGAGATCACCACCAAGCGGGGCGAGACGCTAGTGATTCACAAGCCTCAGGATGTTCCCGATCCGGGCGACATCGAGGAGTTCCGTCAGCCGATCGTTCGATGCAACGTGATTGTTCCGACCGAATTCATCGGTGCGGTGATGAAGTTATGTCAGGAGCGGCGGGGAATCCAGAAATCGCAGGAGTACCTCGGGGCTCAGCGCGCGATGTTGACGTACGACATTCCCCTGGCAGAAGTCGTTTACGACCTTCACGACAAGATCAAGAGTTGCACGCGAGGTTACGGAACTCTCGACTATGAAATGGTCGGCTACGAACCAGCCGACCTGGTCCGACTTGACATCCTCGTCAATGGCAAGCGGGTCGATGCGCTCAGCGTGGTTTGCAACCGGGCCGACGCCGATCGTCGCGGTCGAGCGGTCGCAAAAAGACTCAAGAAGGAAATCGAGCGTCACATGTTCGAGGTCGCGGTTCAGGCCGCTATCGGCAGCCGGGTGATCGCTCGCGAGACCGTGCCGGCCATGCGCAAGAACGTGACGGCCAAGTGCTACGGCGGGGACATCACCCGTAAGCGAAAACTGCTGCAGAAGCAGAAAGAGGGCAAGAAACGGATGAAGGCGATCGGCAACGTTGAAATCAGCCAGAAAGCCTTCATGGCCGTGCTGAGCTCGGGCGAAGGTGAGTAGCGACCGGCGGCCGTGCCGTGCGAACCGTTGCTGCAACCTCCGCCGAGCCGCGGAGGTCGCGATTCGCGCCGGCCGAAATCGAAAGCCCGACTCGAACGCCCGTCGTCGAATCGATCGGGCCGGGCCTCTCAAATCTCGCGACCCATTCTATGAATGTGGCCGAGGGAAGCTTATCTTTTTGGGCAGCGGTCGCCGTGTGGCGGCCTGCTGATCATGGCGAATCCCCTTGCTCGAACACCGTCCGCCCTTCGCACGACGGTTTGGCCAAGCCTAAGTTGGCGGGAAAGTGGCGGTCATCTTCGAGGCGACGCGCAGGAACGCGCGGTGTGGGAGGTTCGTCACGTGGACCCATTAACTGAATAAGGTGGTAACGTGATTCGCTTGAACCGTCTGTGGATCCTGGTTTTGATGCTTGGGATCAGTTGCATCAGTGGGAATTCTTTCTCCTATGGCCAGGACGCGGCGACCGACGCAGCGGCCGAGACACAGGCGGCCTCCCTCGAGGGAATGATGACGGACGATCAAATCGCCAACGGTCCAGAAGCTGCGCACAATGCCTGGATGCTCGTCTGCTGTGCCCTCGTCTTGTTCATGACCGCCCCCGGGCTGGCAATGTTCTACGGAGGGCTGGTGCGGCGCAAGAATGTGTTGAGCGTGATGATGCAATGCGTCTTCCTGATGGGGATGATGACGATCGTCTGGTCTCTCTACGGTTATTCGCTTGCATTTGGGGGCGATGGCGGTTGGGTCGGCAACGGCGATTACCTCTTCATGAACGGAGTGCAGAGAGAATGGACTGAACAATTGGGCGAACCAGTCACACCGATGGAAGGCAGCATAACGCGGCTGACGCACATGTTGTTCCAAGGCATGTTCTTCATCATCACGCCCGCTTTGATCTGCGGGGCGTTCGCGGAACGAATGAAGTTCAGTGCGATGGTGGTCTATTCGATCCTCTGGGGAACGTTTATCTATTGCCCGCTGTGCCACTGGGTTTGGGACGGCGGTCCGCTCTCGTATAACGCGTCAAGCATTGCCGGCGGGGCCCTCGATTTCGCGGGCGGCACCGTGGTGCACATCAGCAGCGGCGTTTCAGCATTGGTGGCGGCGATCCTGATCGGACCTCGGATGGGTTACCTCAAGGAACCGATCCAGCCTCACAACTTGACCTACACGGCGTTGGGAGCCGCGATGCTGTGGTTCGGCTGGTTTGGATTCAATGCCGGCAGCGAGTTAGCATCGGACGGATTGACGAGCAGTGCTTTCGCGGTCACTCACTTTGCCGCCGCAGCCGGCGCGGCAGCCTGGGCTTCGACGGAATGGGTGGTCCTTGGTAAGCCGACCGTCCTGGGCGCCAGCAGCGGCGCGGTGGCCGGTTTGGTCTGCATCACACCAGCCGCCGGATTCGTCCAGCCGATGCCCGCTTTGCTGATGGGAGCATTGGCTGGAGTGTTGTGTTACCTGGCGTGCTCAAAACTGAAACATTCGTTGCGTTACGACGACGCACTCGATGCTTTCGGGGTGCACGGTGTGGGCGGAACGCTGGGCGCGATTTTGACCGGTGTGTTCGCCACGCGCGCCTGCTGGAACGTCAGCGACGGCGTCCCGATCGGCTTGATCGAATCGGGTGGCGACCCGTCCTTGCTAATCGGCCAGATTGCAGCGGTCGGGGTCACGTTCGTGTTTGCCGGACTTGGTAGCCTGATCCTGCTGAAGCTGATCGACATCGTGATCGGCCTGCGAGTTCCCGCCGAAAGTGAGCAGCGTGGCCTGGATGTTTCCGACCACGGCGAGGAAGGCTACATGTTGGCGTAGGGGGGAAGAGTGAAGTGTGAAGTGTGAAGTGTGAAGAGTGAAGGGTGAAGGGACGCGAATGCCGCTCGCTACTCGCCGCTCGCTACTCGCTACTCGCTCCTCGTTTCATCGATGGGAAAGTATCGGTAACTGATGGCAGCCGCGACGAACATCGTGGCGGCCGCGGATAGCTGTGTGGATTCCAATCCGATCCACCCGGCGATCTGTCCCCAGAAGAGCGATCCGAGCGACATCGATCCGGCGACAACCGTCATGTAGCTGCCCATCCCGCGAGCACGCAGCACGTTGGGTAGGGTCATCTGGGCACTGGTGTTGAACGTGGTCATCGCCAACATCCAAGTCGCGCCGATCACGAAGGTCGCG
>JARFQX010000044.1 GCA_029287555.1 Rubripirellula sp.
GGACCCCCGTTTCGATCGGTGTCGAGGGCCGGAAGCCGACGGCCGCCTCTAACGCGTCGATGTTGGCGTAGGTGGCAGGCACGTCGCCGGGCTGCATGGGCAACAGCTTCCGCTGGGCCTTTCTCCCCAGGGCCTCCTCGATGACTTCGATGAAGTGGGACAGCTCGACCGGTTGGTGATTGCCGATGTTAAAAACCCGGTAAGGCGCCGAACTCGTCGAGGGATTCGGGTCGTCGCTGTTCCAACTCGGGTCCGGCTGGGCGATCTGTTGGCTGGTGCGGTCCACCCCTTCTACGATGTCATCGATGTAGGTGAAGTCGCGCCGCATCCTTCCCTCGTTGAAGACCTCGATGGGGCGGTTTTCCAGAATCGCCTTGGTAAACAGGAACAACGCCATGTCCGGCCGACCCCAAGGTCCGTAGACGGTAAAGAAGCGAAGTCCGGTCGTCGGTAATCCGTATAGATGGCTGTAGGTGTGAGCCATCATCTCGTTGGATCTCTTCGTGGCGGCGTACAGGCTGAGAGGATGATCCACCCGATCGGACGTGGAGAAGGGCATGCGGGTGCAACCGCCGTAAACGCTGCTACTGCTGGCGTATGTCAGGTGGGGTGTTTTGGCATGACGACACGCCTCGAGAATATTCAGAAACCCGACGATGTTGCTTTCGGTGTACGCGCGGGGATTGGTCAACGAGTAGCGCACACCGGCTTGCGCGGCAAGGTTGACAACGCGGTCAAATTCGTGCTGCTTGAAGACGGAGTCGACGGCGGTCTGGTCCGCCAGATCGGCTTCGACGAAGGTGTAATTGTCGAAGTCGGCCAACTGAGCCAGGCGGTCGCGTTTGAGCTCAACACTGTAGTAGTTGTTGACATTATCGAAGCCAACAACCTCTTCGCCACGCTCCAGCAGTCGTTTGGCAAGGTGAAAGCCGATGAAGCCCGCCGTACCGGTGATGAGATGTCTCGTCATGGAACGTTTACCACAGGGGCCGAGCGGAGCATGTCGCCCTCGGCATAGTCATCGTAAAGGGTAGCCGGATGTTACAAGTCCCTGCCGCATGATCTCAAGGTCTTCAACGATCCACGGAGCTTTCAACGATCCACGAGGCTTTCGCTGTAGAGCCGGACGACATCGCCAAACACGAAATCGGCGCTAGTAGGCTTGATCCCGAGAGTGCTAGATTGGCTCTTCGACGAACGGTTCACGAGCATCCGGAGGAGTTGGCACGATCTTGGTGACGTTGACCTTAGTGCGGCGCAATTCTTCGATTTCGGCCGCCATCTGAGAGATCAGGTTGGCGATTTCGGTTCCCGCGGACTCGCCGATGTTCACCATCAAGGCTTTTCGCGAGTTGTAACTAAGACCGGCATTCTTCATCGCAGGGGACTCCCGTTGATTGAAAATTGGAGACGAGGAAACCTACTGATAATCGGGATGCCCGCAATGGCAAGTCTGGATCACTCGACGGTGACACTTTTTGCCAGGTTACGGGGCTTGTCGACGTCACAGCCGCGCAAAATTGCGATGTGATACGCCAGCAACTGCAGCGGAACGACGGTGACGATCGGCTGCAGGATTTCGGGAACGTGGGGCACTCGAATCACGTCGTCGGCGATGGCATCGACCCGTGGATCCTCATGGCTGGCAACCGCGATGATCGGACCGCCGCGCGCCTTGACCTCCTCCATGTTGGCCATGACTTTGTCGTAAGTCGTGCCGTGCGGAATGATGAACACGCTTGGTGTGGCGTCATCCACCAACGCGATCGGACCGTGCTTCATCTCCGCCGCCGGATAGCCTTCGGCGTGAGCGTAGGAGATTTCTTTCAGCTTCAAAGCGCCTTCCAGGGCGGTCGGAAAGTTGTACTGGCGTCCCAGGTAAAGGACGTTGGTTGCGGTCTGGTACTTGTTGGCAACTTCGCGGACGTGATCATTGCAATTCAACGCCTGCTGGACCGCCCCGGGCAGGGACCTTAGCTCCTCAATGATTCGCCGCCCCCCTTCGAAGCTCAGGTGACGCATTCGACCGAAGTAGAGCGCCAGCATCGCCAGCACGCAACACTGGGAGGTGTACGCTTTTGTGCTGGCGACTCCGATTTCCGGTCCCGCGTGCAGGTAGACACCACCATCGGCCGCCTGGGCGATTGAGCTGGCTACCACGTTGCAAATTGCTAACGTGCGGTGACCCTTGCGCTTGGTTTCCCGCAACGCCGCCAAGGTGTCTGCCGTCTCCCCGCTCTGCGTGATCCCAAAGACCAAGGTGTTGTTTTCAATCGGAGGATTGCGATAGCGGAGTTCGCTGGCGTACTCGACGCTGACCGGTATGCGGGCAAGTTCTTCAATCAAGTACTCGCCAACCAACGCCGAATGCCAACTCGTGCCACAGCCGGTCAGGATGATCCGCTCAACGCTCGCCAGCTGTTGCGGCGTGAGATTCAATCCACCGAAGACAGCCGTCGCATCCTGGTCGTCGAGTCTTCCCCGCATCGCATTTCGAATTGATTCGGGCTGCTCGTAGATCTCCTTGAGCATGTAATGGTCGTAGCCCTCCAGGCTGACTTCGTTGCTGTCCGCCTCCAACGGTCGAATGTCGACGCGGATCTTTCCCTGGTCGCGGTGCAGGACCGAGAAACCATCAGCCGTCAAGACCGCGATCTGGTGATCCGCGAGGTAGACGATGCGATCGGTGCGGCCGACTAAGGGGGTCGCATCGCTGGATACAAAATACTCGCCACGGCCTACACCAATCACCAACGGACTGCCGAAGCGTGCCGCAATCATCAGGTTCGGTTGGCTGCGGAAGGCAATGACAAGTCCGTAGGTCCCCCGCAACCGCGCTAGAGCCGTCTTGACGGCGTTCAAGTAGCGAACGTTCGGCTGGCCTTCGACCTCGACCGCCCGCTTGAGAGATTCGGCAATCAGGTGCGAGATTACTTCGCTGTCGGTGTCGGATTGGAATTCGTAGCCTTTGGCCACCAACTCGTCCTTGAGCGTCTGGAAGTTCTCGATCACGCCGTTGTGGACCAACACCACGTCTCCGTCGCCCCCGAGATGCGGGTGCGCGTTGTTCTCGGTCGCCGGACCATGCGTGGCCCATCGAGTGTGGCCAATCCCCAGCCGACCACTGATCGGCTTCGATCCAACCCGCTCAACGAGCGAGTCGATGCGGCCGACCGAACGCGTTAACGCGAAGGAAGAGCCCTCGTGAATCGCAATGCCCGAACTGTCATAGCCGCGGTATTCGAGCCGACGAAGTCCGTCCAGAAGGAAAGGACACGCGTTGTCGCTGCCCACATAGCCAACAATGCCGCACATGATTTGGGTCTCCCAAGGCCTCTACTTCAAGATGCGGAATCTCGGACGGATTGACGCATTCGTATCAACATCGACTCTGACAACCCTAGTTCACGGCGGTGGGGGGGCTCGCCTGAAACCCCGGTTTCGACACCTTCGATCCGCTTCGGCTTGGTTGCGGCCAATGCCGGGGGTCGAGCTATAGCAAGATCCACGGCCGAGGGAATAGATGTCTATCCCTAGATGTGTGTCCCCCGCCCACACGCAATCGCCTTGGGATCCCTTCCGGTTTCACCCCCCGTCCCCCGTCAGTGAGGATAGGTGGAGTGCGAAGTCTAGTCGGATCGGGAGGATTGTGAAGGGGTCTTCTGTCCCTACTTGTTGGGGGGATGCCCCGCTGTCTTTGGACTCTCCTTTACGCCGCCCGCCGTTGGCCATCAGCAAGCGTCGGCAGAGGCGACCAGACATCGTCCTGGAGACACAGAATCGTAGTACCCGGCCCGGAGACTCGGCTCAGCAGTGTGCCGCTGAGCGGGTCGTCGAGGATTTTTGGCCCGTCCGAAAGCAGCACCAGATCCGCCCGCCCGACGGTGTGAAGGAAACGGATCAACCCTCGGCTGACCGTCTCTGGGAAAAGCTGGGGTTGGATCCCTGCAGCCCTCAGCGAGCGGTGAAAGTCCTTCAAGCTGACCGGTCCCGCCAGCTCGAACTGGTCGATCCCAAAATAGCGGACGGCCGAACCTCCCTTGGTAAGGGCTTCGACCACGGCGATGGCACGTGAACCGTCTCCGACGCCAATCTCCAGGACCGATCGTGCCTCCGTGGCGGCTGCCAATTTGCAGAGGCCGCTGTGGGGATGGCTGGCGAACAGTCCGAACCCCTTGCTTTTTCGCTTGTTCGTCTCGCGCCGGCTTGGTGAAGCCGTCTTCGAGGGAGTCTTCTGCGGGTTTGTGGGGTCGGCGGATGCTTGTTCTCCCGCCGGCTGTTCCCCGGCGGATCCCCAGATGGCATTCCAGAGTTTCAGCAGTGGCATAGAAAAGACTCGACCCAGGTCAGAAGCGGAGATTCGATACTCAACTTGTTAGGTCGACCGAGGATCGCCTCGGGATCGACCGCATCTTGGCGGGATCAGGTTAGGAGGAACGCGCAAGAGGGCCGGATTCTCAACTGGCTGGACGCGATGCTGGCCGATTACTTCCTGACAAATCCCCGCGATCAGCACGTTCGACCGTGCCCACCAATTCGTCAAAGTTTGATCTGCGGGTTGGGCCACGAGGCGGCAGAGCGTCCGACAAGTTTTTCCCGCAATGACCTGGCTTGCGGATCCCTGGCTTGCGGATCCACGGTCCCGCGTTAGAGATTGGCCGTACCCGATTCGTTACAGCGACATCAGGTACTTCAGCAATTCCAACTTCTCGCGATCGTTGAGCGTCTTGAGCAAGCCTTCGGGCATGAAGGAATTCTTGGAGATCCGAATCTCTTCGATGTCATCCTTAGCGATCGTGACGGTGTTTGTGGCGGTTCGGATCGTGACGGCCGAATCCGTTTCGTTCTCAACCAGACCCGTCACGACGAGCCCTTGAATGGTCAATACGTTGCGGGCCTGGAAATCACGGCCGATCACTGCGTTGGGATCAAGGATGTTCTCGACGAGATAACCGACGCCCTTGAGTTGGCTACCGGCGATCTTCGGCGCGACCGTCAAGCCCTCGCTATTTCCTTGATGACACGCGGCGCAGAGCTTCTTGAAGTGCCCCGCGCCCGCCTGGGCACTATACGCCCAAAGAGGAGCCGTCTGGTAAAGGTCAACGAGCTCGACAATCTCCTTGCGCCGCTCTTCGGAGGATTGACCGAGGCTTCCCCACTGGATTGCCAATCGCTTGCGAAGTGCCGGATCACCGAGGTCATCAATCTGTCGAGCGTGGAAGGCGGTCAGTTGATTTTCGGGAATGCTACCCGACTCGATCGCGTCCAACACCTGGTGGGCCCACCTTGCTCGGCTGACCAGTACTCCCATTGCCCCGGCTTGCAACGGCTCCGGCCAAGTCGAAAGGCGAGCGATCAGGGCGTCGGCGACTTTGGGATCGTCGAATCGGATCAGCATTGGGATCACGCGTGCGACCAGTGCTTCGTTGTCGAGTTGTGAGAGTAATGGTTCGAGGTTCTTGGGGCTGTCGTCGGCTTCCAGAATCGACACGGCTCGCAACCGGGATGAGTCCTTCGAACGGCTGCTGTTCAGGATGCCCCGCATCCGATCGAACAGTGCCTGGTCACCGAACGAAGCCCCCAAAGATTCGGCAACTGCACGAACGGAGGGCTCGTCCGAGCGGTAGAGTGCGTCGGCGTGGTCCGACCATCCAGCCGGTGCAGCGAGACCTCGCATCCCGCGCACCGCCAACTCCAGTAATTCCAGATCGTGGAGCCGATCGCCCGCAGCGGAGGCAAAGAGTTGGCGTGCCAAGACGTCGCGGCCGTGTGGTGACATCTTCGCTACGTACCACCGAATCATGTCGCGCAGCATGGGGACGCGAGTGTCCTTGGCCAACTGCAGGGCGTCTTCCAGCTTCGTGCCTTTGCACTTCGCGATGCCGTACCACAACAGCAACGTCAACTCGCGATCGGTTTGAGTGTCCGCCCGACACGCAATCGCCGTCGCGATTGCCCAACCGATTTCTTCAGGCAGGCGAGCCGTGGCCGAGGCGAGGTAGCGGCGTACCAATAGCGAGGGATCCTCTTGACTCAATCGCTCCAAGGCGTCGGCGAGCTGCTTTGCCGGAAGAGACTCCACCGCAAGCTGCACGGCCCACGCACGCACGAATTCGCTCGGGTCCGCAAACAGCTGCGTAGCCAATGGGGCATCCATGCCGCCGACCGCGTGCAGGGACCAGACAGCGCGGAGCCGCCGGTCAGCCAGCGGATGCTGCAACGCGACCTGGCGCAAACGCTCAACGCTGTCGGGTGAAAACCGGCCTGCGGCGGCTCGCTCATGCATCACCAGTCGCGCCGCCCGAACGTGCCACTCGTTCTGGTGAAGCTGGGCCTCGACAAGTTGTTCATCCGTTGCAGTCGAGTAGTCAACCGAGACGGGCCGATAGGTGTCGTCGTACTGCATGCGGTAGATCCGCCCGTTGCCTCGGTCCCACTGCTCGACGTTTGGATTGTGGCAATGTCGTGGGTCATACCAATCACTGAGGTAGACCGCCCCATCGGGCCCCACCTGGAGATCGACACCGATGTATTGAGGATCGCTACAGAACAGCATGTCGTACCCAGCATGCAGCGTTCGGTACCCGCCGGCCGCGCGAACGTTCACTTGGTGGTTCATCTGATGCCCATGCAAGTTATGGGTGAACAGATGGTTTCGATACTCGGTGGGCCAGTTGTCGCCCAGGTAGATCATCGTGCCGACATGAGAGTGGCCTCCATAGACGGCGCGGGATCCCTGCTTGCCGGCTCCCCCCTCGCCATGTCCGTAACGGGCCGAAGCGAGCAGGAAATTTCGCATTTCGGGAAGATGAGGCGGAGCGACGGGGGAAACAAACGGCGCGTACCCACCATTGACCTGGTTCCAGTAGTGCCCGCCCTGCATCACGTGCGTCGTTGGCCCCCTGCCCCAGTAACTCCGGCAATGTGTCATCAAGAGTTGACCATAAAGGTCGTAATCAAGTCCCCACTGATTGCTTCCACCATGGGCAAAGACCTCGAACTCGTGTCGCGTCGGATGATACCGCCAAACACCAGCGTTCAATGATTCTCGCTGGTTTTCCGGCGACCCCGGTTTGCCGATCCGCGAGCGATTGAAGACGCCTTGATTCCCGTAAAGCCAGCCATCGGGCCCCCAAAGAAAACTGTTCAGCGTTTCATGCGTGTCGGCGTGGC
>JARFQX010000115.1 GCA_029287555.1 Rubripirellula sp.
GACGGCCCGTTGATGATGGGAAAGGACACGCATGCGCTGTCGGGACCGGCCCAACGCACAGCGCTGGAAGTGCTGGCTGCCAACGAAGTGACGACCCTTGTCCAGAAAGATGATGGATTCACCCCGACACCGGTTATTTCACGGGCCATTCTCGTGCATAACCGCGGCCGCAAGCAGCATCTCGCCGACGGCATTCTGATTACACCTTCGCACAATCCGCCAGAGGACGGAGGCTTCAAGTACAATCCGCCCCACGGTGGACCCGCCGATGTTGATGTCACGACTTGGGTGCAGGACCGAGCCAATGAGTTGTTGCGCGGCGACAACGCAAGTGTCAAACGCATCCCCTACGAGTCGGCCATCGCTGCCGAGACGACTCGGGCCGAAGACTATGTGATGCCTTACGTCCGCGATCTGGACCAGGTCATCGACATGGAGGCGATTCGCAGGGCGGGTTTGCGTCTGGGCGTCGATCCGCTCGGCGGTGCCGCCGCGGCGTACTGGGAACCAATCAACGACGTCCATGGCCTCGATATCGACGTGGTCAACCCTGCGATCGATCCCACCTTCGGATTCATGTCGGTCGATCACGACGGCAAGATTCGCATGGATCCCTCAAGCCCGTATGCCATGGCGCAACTTGTCGACCTGAAGGAACGCTACCAGGTGGCCTTCGCGAACGATCCCGATGCGGATCGTCACGGAATCGTCGTGCCTTCGGTTGGCTTGATGAACCCGAATAACTACCTGGCCGTCGCGATTGAGTACCTGCTCACGCATCGGGATTGGTCCGCCGATGCGGTTGTCGGCAAGACGTTGGTCAGTAGCAGCATGATTGACCGCGTCGTCGCCGACTTGGGGCGAAAACTCTGTGAGGTTCCCGTTGGCTTCAAGTACTTCGTTCCCGGTTTGTACGATGGCTCGATGTGTTTCGGTGGTGAGGAGAGTGCGGGGGCGAGTTTTCTGCGGCGGGACGGATCGGTTTGGTCAACCGATAAAGATGGTCCGATCCTGGCACTGTTGGCAGCGGAAATCTTGGCGCGCACCGGTAAAGATCCGGGAGAGCACTATCAGCGACTCGAGTCCCAGTTTGGCTCTCCACGCTACAAGCGAATCGATGCACCCGCGACGCCCGATGAGAAGAACCGGCTGAAGAACCTGTCGCCGCAATCCGTCACCGCCCCCGAGTTGGCGGGCGAGCGAATTCAGGAGAAGCTGACCCGAGCACCGGGCAACGACGCGGCCATCGGCGGATTGAAGGTCGTTGCCGAAAACGGTTGGTTTGCCGCCAGGCCCTCGGGTACCGAAAACATCTACAAGATCTACGCCGAGAGTTTTCAAGGCGAGACGCACCTTGATGCCATCATCAACGAAGCGCAGCAAATCGTCGGGGAAGCGTTGCAAGCCGAGAACACGCAAAGCTGACCAGGCACTCGGTGTACGGTGCTGCCGCAACGATCGGTTTCACTGGCCCGTCACCAACAGACCAAGCGTCGGCAACGCAAGGACGATCACAAAAGCAAGGTGCAGTCCCCAACTCAGCCACTTTGTTTCGGGGTGATGCACCCAATAAAAGAGGACAACGGCGAGCAAGAGGGATTGAACGAGAGTCTCCGGCAAGCCCGTGATGTGGTCCCAGAAGGGAAGTGGCGAATAGATCATGCCTTCAATCGAGCATGGTGCTGCACCAAAGGTGTTGAGAATTCCGAGTGCGAATAACATCCACCAGATCACCAGCCAGCCTTTCGGCTTGCGAAACAGAATCTCTCGGAGCGGATAGAAGACCAAACCGAAAACGATTCCGCGCAACGGTTGAAACAGCGGTCCCGCCATGATCAACGGGTGATCCAGTGGGCGAATCACGCCGGCATAATTCGGGTCCGAGAACTTCGCCTCGTAATCGAAGGCCCAATACGAGATGATACCGAGTAGGAAGTAGGTAACGGTATGAACCACGACCGCCTTCCAGACGAGCGGAATGCATTGAAGTTGAGAAGCGTTCATGGATCCACGGATTGCACTGTGGGCCTGGTGATGAGGAGTGTCGAACGAGTTCTTGCCCGGGTTTTTATGGGGAAGTAGCTCCGCGAAGGGATGCCGTGTCGGTGACGAACAGGCGGTACAATGTGGCTGTCGACTATCGGTTCCGTGCGGCTGAGGGGGAGTCGAGTACGAGTACAGGCGAAGGAATGGAAGTATACCTTTTGGTGTTTTGTTTTGGTTGAATCAATGGAAATTGTCTCTCGATTCGCGTTCACGAGGGCCTGGGCCGCCAGGCTTCTCTACCTCGGTTTTTGTTTTGCGGCTTGCCTCGACTTGGCGGCCCAGGATTCGGCGGCGAACAAGAGGGGAAACGCGTCCTATGACCGCGCGGCCGATTCGCACTCGTTTACGGTCTTTATGCGGGAAGGCGGCTGGTGTTGGTACCAGGATCCGCGCGCCATCCTGCACAACGGGCAAGTCATCATCGGCGCGGTCCAGGGAAATGGCTCGGGTGACGCGCGGATCGGCGTCTATGACCTCGTGCACGATAAACCGTTGGGCAGCTTTGTCGCGCACGACAATTTTGATCGCGACGATCACAACTCGCCCGTCTTCTATCCGCGTCCCGACGGTAGCGTCTTGACGATGTATGCCCGGCACGGACGAGAAAAGACGCACTACTACCGAATCTCCGATCCCAGCGATTATCTGCGATGGGGTGATGAGCGACGAATTGAGTACGACGGTTTCCTGGTTGCGCCTCGCGACCGCGTCACCTACATGAACCTGTTTCCTTTGAGTGCCGAGCGAAAGCTGTACTGTTTCTTTCGCGGACTTGAGTTCAACCCCTGTGTCGTCTCGTCACCGGATCATGGTGAGAGTTGGGAGGACGCCAAGCACTTCATCCGCAGCGAAGTCGAGGGTCGCCATCGACCTTACGTTCGTTACGCGGGCAACGGTGTTGATCGGGTGCACATCACCTTCACCGATGCCCATCCGCGCAACTACGGGAACAATATCTACTACGCGTTGTTCAAGGGTGGCAAGTTTTACAAAGCGGACGGTACGCTGATCAAAGATTTGGATCGAGGCGGACCACTGCGCCCCAGTGAAGCTGATTTGGTCTTCCGGGGTAGCGAAGAGGCGGTGACCGGGAAACATGGTGCGAGCGCACCGCGGAGCGCCTGGACCAGTTCGATCGCCTTTGACGACGGCGGCCATCCGCATTTGGGCTACTCGTACTATCTGAGCAACGACGATCACCGTTATCGCATCGCCTCCTGGGACGGGCGTCAGTGGATCGATCGTGAGGTCGCCTTCGCGGGAAGCTGTCTTTACGAAGCCGAATCGAGTTACACCGGTTTGATCGCGCTCGACCCGGTTGACCCGTCTTTCGTCGTGATCTCAACCGACGTCCACCCGACGAGCGGAAAGGGGGTCGGGGAAACGCATGAGATCTATCGCGCGAAAATTGACTTGAGAGACGATCGCAATTCAATCCGATGGAAAGCCGTCACCAAGAAATCACCCTGCCGCAATATCCGGCCGATCATCCTTCGTGAGGGCCCGCAGCGCGTCGTGCTGTGGAATCGAGGCCAGTTCAACACGTACACCAACTATCAACTCGACACGGTAGGCTTCGTCGAGGAGGCTCCATGAAGTTGGCGTTGGCCAGCCTCACCGCCTTCGCAGAGCCTCGGTCCGCCTTCGGAGAGTCGCCCCGAGACCGCTCGGCGACTATCCGTCGTCCAACGCTCGCCGTGATAGCCCTCGGTGAGAAAGAAGCTCCGTAAGCTGACGCGCATCTTGAGCATGAACGAGGGCGGCATGGATCTCGTCGTAGGGGCAATCAAACCTTTGCTCGTGGATCTCCAGTTCAACACGGTCGTTCAGGGAGATGTCGCCACCGAGAAACGTGATCCTGAACTCGCCTGCACCATAGCCCAGCGATTGGAGAATAGATTCGAGTTCTTGTTTCCTGTCGTTTGCTGACATTCAAATCTCCCCTTTCAACCGTGTTTCTCTTGCTTCACGACCCCCTGAATTCTAGCTTAGATGGGGGAAGGGGCCGTCGTCTGGCTCAAGAAGGCCGGTTTCGCGGTGATTTCAGTCGCGGACACTTACTCAGCCGATCAACTCATCGATCCTTCTTGTGAATTGAATCTCCGTAGCGAAAGGGCCGTCGATCGCCGGCGTGAATTGGAAAAAAGGGCGCCCCCGACTTTGCAACACCGGTGCGGACGATCAGACTTTTGTGCTCGTCGATCATTCTTCCCGGCGGTGTTCTCGCCTTGAGCAAAAGGGGTCTTGATGGAAGCGAAAAGAATCGGCTTTGTGTCCACGCGGCTGGCCGGCACCGATGGAGTCAGCTTGGAGGCATCCAAGCTTGCGCACGTCCTGGAGCGGATGGGACATCAGTGCTTTTTCATGGCCGGCGAACTTGATACCGATCCGTCGCGTTCGCTGCTCGTTCCATCTTGTCACTTCAAGCATCCAGGCGTCTTGGAGGTGTACGATGGATGCTTCGCCAATTCCAAGCGTTTGCCCAGGGTCTCTCGCAAGTGCGACGATCTCAAGGGTGTCTTGAAACAGTCCCTTCGTGATTTTGTCGATACGTACGAGCTCGACTTGATCATTCCCGAGAACGCCCTGACGATCCCTCTGAACATTCCTCTGGGACTGGCGATCACCGAATACCTGCTGGAGTTTGGAACGCCGGCTATCGCCCACCATCACGACTTTTACTGGGAACGAAGTCGATATACGCGTAACGCTTGCGTCGACTACCTCAACGCCGCTTTTCCCCCGCGTTTGACGACGATTCAGCACATGGTGATCAATTCTTCCCAGGCGGAACAGCTTACCCTTCGAGCGGGCATTTCGGCGACCGTGGTTCCCAATGTGATGGACTTCGGCAATCCGCCGCGACCAGTGGACGGATACGCCGACGATTTTTTTGAACAGATGGGCATTCCCGAAGATCACAGACTGATTCTGCAACCGACACGTCTGATCCAGCGCAAGGGCATCGAGCACGCCGTCGAACTGACGCATCGCTTGGACTTGCCCGCGACTTTGCTGATTTCCCATTCCTCCGGTGACGAAGGGGACGACTACGCGATTCGCATCCGTGAGTACTCGGAGGTCATGGGCGTAAACACCATCTGTTGTGGCGATCGGATCGATGACGAGCGAGGCACAACCGCGGATGGCAAGAAGGTCTACTCTTTGCGTGACGTGTTCGGGATCGCCGACATCGTGACGTACCCGTCCACGGTCGAGGGTTTTGGCAACGCGTTTCTCGAAGCGGTCTACTATCGCAAGCCGATCGTGGTCAATAATTATGCGATTTACGATTTGGACATCCGACCCAAGGGCTTTCGGACGATTGAGATGGATCATTACATGACCAGCAACACGGTCCGGCAGGCCAGGGAAGTGCTAGCCAACAAGGAATTGGCGGAAGAGATGGTCGAAATCAATTACAAGCTCGGAAGACGGTATTTTTCCTATGAAGTGTTGGAGCAGCAATTGGCGACGCTGCTGATGAACTGCTTTGGCAGGAGCTGCTGAGCGGCTGTGCGGTTGCCTGGAGTGTCGGACGCAGTAGCGGCCGGCGACGGAGCCGGCTGGTGTCGAACGCGAAATTTTGTGAGGATGTCCAACGGGATGTGGACCATTGACCCTCCCGTCGCTTAGGCTCGACCCTTGCGGAGAGAGCGACCAAAGTCGGATGTCAGCATGTCATCGGGAATCGGTTCGCATCCACCATCGTGGATGACTATTTACCTGTTTTGCATAGCCTGATCAGAAGCCACGATTGAGACTCGTCAATAGGCCGAGGACAAGAGTCGGCCTGCAAGTCATCGAGGGGAATAATGGCATGACATCTTCGAACGCATCTTTGACGCAGCAACCGGCGTGGCAAGCGTTGCAACGCCACTTTGAGGAGGTGAAAGAAACGCATCTTCGCGAGTTGTTTGCCGACGATGACCGTCGTGGCGAGCGTTACACTGCCAAGGCGGCGGGCTTGTATCTCGATTACTCCAAGAATCGGGTAACCGACGAAACGCTCAGGCTTTTGATTCGACTCGCCGAGGAATCGGGGCTGCGTGAGAAGATCGACGCAATGTTCCGCGGCGAGAAGATTAACATCACGGAGGATCGAGCAGTCCTGCACGTGGCGCTGCGGGTACCCAGAGATGCTTCGATCCTCGTCGATGGGGACAATGTTGTTCCGGAGATTCACGCCGTTTTGGACCGGATGTCCGATTTTGCCAATCACGTGCGTGGAGGCCAATGGACCGGGCACACGGGCAAACGGATCGCGAACGTGGTCAATATCGGAATCGGTGGTTCCGATCTCGGCCCAGTGATGGCCTACGAGGCACTCAAGCACTACAGCAA